>JALQYS010000099.1 GCA_023254015.1 Paracoccaceae bacterium | reverse complement strand
GATCTTGCCGAAGGCTGCGCCAAATGCGGTCCTTATGACGTGATCACCCTTCAAGGCGGGGTCGAGGTGCTCCCCGAGGCGATCGCCGCGCAGCTGAAAGAGGGCGGCCGCGTCGCCGCGCTGTTCATGGATGGCCCTCTGGGGGCGGTGAAGATCGGCCACAAATCGGGTGGAAAACTGGTCTGGCGCTTTGCCTTCAATGCGGCCGCGCCGGTCCTGCAGGGTTTTTCTGCTCGACACGAATTCGCGCTTTAGAATATGAAGGCCGCATTCTCCGGTCTTGCGCCTGACGAGCAGCGGGCTATGGTCTGGATGGGCAAGGACCGATTGCAAGAAAAGATGGGCGGCATGATGCGGAAATTCCTGAGAGTTCTTGGTGTGGTTGCAGGGGTCGCGGGGGCGCCGGTCGCCTTGCAGGCCGAAACGCTGGCCGATGCGCTGGTCTCGGCCTACAAGACCTCGCACCTTCTGGATCAGAACCAGGCCGTGCTGCGTGCGGCCGATGAAGATGCCGCGATTGCCATGTCAAAGCTGCGGCCGGTGGTCAGTTTCGTCGCCTCGGGCGGTTTCCAGCAATATGATCAACGCATCAGCACGGGCCTTTTCACGAAGGCCAATCATACCAGTTCGGCCAGCTATGATCTGACCGCCGAAGTCGTGCTCTGGGCCGGTGGCCGGGGCAAGCTGGGCCTTCAGGCGGCGCGCGAACAGGTTCTGGCGACGCGGGCCGCGCTGGTGAATGTGGAACAGCAGGTGCTGTTGCAGGCCGTTTCGGCCTATGTCGATGTGCAGCTGCAGCAAGAGATCGTTGCCCTGCGGGAATCGAACGTGCGGGTCATCACGCAGGAATTGCGGGCCGCGAAAGACCGGTTCGATGTGGGCGAGGTGACCCAGACCGACGTGTCGCTGGCCGAGGCGGCTCTGGCGGCGTCGAAGGCCAATCTGGCGGCGGCCCAGGGGCAGCTGATGGTGGCGCGCGAACGCTACAAGGCGGCGGTCGGGCATTACCCGCAGAACCTGGCCCGTCTGCCCGGGACGCCCGGCCTGCCCAGAACGCTGGACGAGGCCAAGTCGGTGGCCGAACGCGGTCATCCGGTGATCATTCAGGCCCAGCATCAGGTGTCGGCCGCCGATCTGGGGGTGAAGATCGCGGCAACGTCCTTTGGACCGACGCTGTCGGGCTCGGTCAGCGCCGGTGAGGATTTGAACAGCGGCGTGGCCTCGGTGGGAGTTGGGGTGCAGCTGCGCCAGACCCTTCTGGCCGGCGGCGGCAATGCTGCGGGGTATCGCAGGGCCATGGCCGGCAAGGAGCAGGCCGAAGCCGGCCTTCTGCAGACCGTGGTGCAGGTTGGCGAGACGGTCGGGCAGGCCTGGGCGCAGCTTGCCGTGGCCCATGCCTCGATCGAGGCGGGCAAGCAGCAGGTGACGGCGGCGCAAAAGGCTTTTGAAGGCGTGCGCGAAGAGGCCAAGCTGGGCGCGCGCACCACGCTGGATGTTCTGAACGCCGAGCAGGATCTGCTCTCGGCCCGGGCAGCCCGGCTTGAGGCCGAGGCGAACCGCTATGTCGGTGTCTATCAGGTCTTGTCCTCGATGGGCCAGCTGACGGCCGAAAAGCTGAACCTCGGCGTGCCGGCCTTTGACCCCGAAGCTTATTACGATGCGGTCAAGAACGCGCCGGCCCATTCGACCCGGGGCAAGGCGCTGGATCGGATCCTGGAAAAGATCGCCGATTGAAATCGGTCACAGTTGACGCAAAAGGCCCGGGGTGTTCCGGGCCTTTTTCTTGTGGAACTGGCGCTGTCGCGGTAAGGTCAGCCAAGCCCGAATGGGCACGGTAACAGGCAGGCAGTTTCATATGTCCGAAGCAGCGAATTCCAGCGAAATCGAGGATGTCCTTTCCTCCATCCGGCGTCTGGTGTCGGATGATATCCGACCGGCAGGCGCGGGGCCGGTGTCACGCCCGGCCGCCGAGGGCAGCAAGCTGTTGCTGACGCCGGCCTTGCGGGTGGTGCAGAATGACTGCCCGGCAGAAACTGCCCGCGCCATTGACGATGTGGTGGCCGCTGTCAGCGCCGGGGTCGCCCATCAGCACGACGACTGGGAGCCCGAGATCGGCGACACCGCCGCCGAGGCGCCGATGATCGAGGATGCCGAGGAATTCTGGCAGGATGCGCCGGTTGTCTCTGCCTATGCCGAGGCCGTCCCGCAAGCTGAGGTGGCGGTCGAGGCCGTTCTTGACGTCACCACCGACGAGGCCGTCGCGCCCATGTCGGCCGAAGCGGGGGGGGAAGCGCTGCCCGAAGCGGTATCGGACCTGCCCGGTTGGGCGCAGTCCAGCGGTGCAGATGAGGCTGAACTTCCCCGCCCCGATCCGGTGTCGGGCGGCACGCTGGAGCCCGATCGTAGCTGGGCCGATCAGGCCGAAGCCGCCGTTCTGCAGGAATTGACCGGCACCGTCCCGCCGGCCGACGCTGACCAGCCCGAGGATGATCTTGCCGCCCTGCCGGTGGATGAGGCCCTGTTGCGCGAGATTGTCCGTGATGTCCTGCGCGAGGAGTTGCAGGGCCCCCTGGGCGAACGCATCACCCGCAACATCCGCAAGCTGGTCCGGGCTGAAATCGCCCGCGTGATGGCGACAGAACAACTGCTCTGAAGCTTCCGCAAGGCCCGACATGCAAAAAGCGCCCTGAGGGGCGCTTTTCGTTTTCCCAAAGGCGGAAAGGATCAGGCCGCTTCGGCCTGCTCCAACTCCAGCGCATGACGACGTTCCGATTCCTCGCGGCTCAGGGCAACCGAGGTGCGCACACCCTTGGCGACGAACTCCATCAGCCCCTTCACAACCCGTTCGTTCGGGTCGATCCCGGCGCAGGACAGCACCTCGCGCCCGTCGCGCGACCGCGCCCAGCGGGCGATCTGGTCCGGCCCGTTGCCGTATTTCTTGTCATCTGCAATGGCGTCATCCAAAGCAGCCAGCACAACAGCCGCAAACAACTTGCGTGCGCGCTGGCCCTGTTCGAAGTTGAACGCCGTGCTGTCGATGGAATCGAGCATGCTCGCTATCCTGTTCTTGCTCTTGTCTTTCTCGCGTTCCGTGCTTGTAACGACTTTGGTCTGATTCGGGGTGTCATCTTTTGAATGGCAGCCATGCAATTCCTGCATGGGTCAAAAATGTCACCACCGTATCTAGTCGGCTTGCCGCGGAAGCATCCGCCATATATAGGGGCGGTCCCAAGCATTTCAACCTTTTGACAAGGTTTTGCCACAATGGCCAAGATCAACGGAAACGAAATCAAGCCCGGCACCATCATTGACCACGATGGTGGTCTTTGGGCGGCGGTAAAGGTCAGCCACGTCAAGCCCGGCAAGGGCGGGGCCTTTGCGCAGGCCGAACTGAAAAACCTGCGCGATGGGCGCAAGCTGAACGAACGCTTCCGGTCCGAGGACAAGGTGGATCAGGTCGAGCTGGAGATGAAGGACCAGCAGTTCCTGTATGAAACCGACGGTCGTCTGGTGTTCATGGATGCCGAGACCTATGAGCAGATCGAGCTGGATGCCGAGCTTCTGGGCGACCGGCGGCCGTTCCTGCAGGACGGCATGACGGTGGCGGTGCAGTACTATGGCGAAGAGCCGCTAAACGTGCGCCTGCCGGTGAAGGTGACCTGCAAGGTCGTGGAATCCGAGCCGGTGCAGAACGGCCAGACCGCGAGCAAGTCCTACAAGCCCGCCGTTCTGGACAATGGCGTCCGGATCATGGTTCCGCCCTTCATCGGGGTGGATGAGGATGTGATCGTCAACACCGAGACGCTGGAATATTCCGAACGCGCCTGACGGCGGGGGCCGGAGTTTGCACAAACTCCGGTCCGGAAAATGCGCATTTTCCGGGGCCGCCCTTTTGGGGCGGCCCTGCTATTCCTGCCAGAGCCGGGCCTCGCCGGCCTGCAGCTCGCCCTGCGCCTGATCGAGGCGCAGCCAGGCCAGCCCCGCGCCGCCGCTTTGGGTGAAGAGCTGTCCCACCACCTTGTCGCCCGACCGCACCTCCGTTCCCGCAGGGGCCTGACCTTCGACGGTGACGCGCACCAGACCCTTGCGCAGCTCAGTCTTGTGTTTCATCCGCGCGGTAACTTCCTGACCGACATAGCAGCCCTTGCGGAAGTTCACGCCGTTCAGCCGTTCAAAGCCGTGTTCAAGGATGTAACTGTCGTTCGCGATCAGTTCGATCCCGCTTTCGGGGATGGCATGGGCGACGCGGATGGCATCCCAGTCGATTTCGGGCGCGGTGCCCGGCGCGCCATAGGCCCGCCAGCCCAAGGCCGGGTGGCGCGGGTCGGGCAGGGCGCCTTGGGGCGCGGGGCCAAGGCCGCGCGTCACGGCCAGATCGCTGGGGGCAATTTGCACATCGGCGCGCAGCTTGTACATCGACAGGCGCTGGACCGTTGCGGCGGCGAAGGAGTCCTTGATGTCCAGAAGCAGGGCAGTGCCGGTGTTGACCACGAAGAAATCGGCCAGATACTTGCCCTGTGGTGTCAGGAGCGCGGCCCAGACAAGGCCCGGGCCCTTGGCCAGCGGCAGCACGTCGTTTGACACCAGCCCTTGCAGGAAGGTCAGAACATCCGCCCCGGTAAGGGCAAAGATCTTGCGGTCGGTGGCGGTTTCACCCATCGGTCAGCCCTTGAATTGCAACGCATGCAGCCGCGCGTAAGCCCCGCCCTGCGCCAAAAGCGCCTCGTGCGGGCCCTGTTCCACGACGCGGCCCTGGTCCATCACGATGATATGGTCGGCCTCGCGCACCGTGGCAAGGCGATGGGCGATCACAAGCGTTGTGCGCCCCTGTGCAGCCCGGGCCAGCGCATCGGCGATGGCAGCCTCGGAGGCGGCGTCCAGCGCGCTGGTCGCCTCGTCCAGCAAAAGCACCGGCGCGTCCTGCGCCAAGGCGCGGGCAATGGCCACGCGCTGCTTTTGCCCGCCCGACAGGGCCGCGCCGCGCGGGCCGACGGGGGTATCCACCCCCTGCGGCAGGTTCGGCAGGAAGTCACTGACATGGGCCATGGCCAGCGCGGTTTGCAGCCTGGATTCGGGCAGGGGCTGGCCAAGTTCGATATTCTCGCGCAGGGTTTCGTCGAACAGTGCGGCATCCTGCGTGACGCTGGCAAAAAGCGCTCGCTGGTCGGGCAGGGACAACGCGGTGCTGTCCACCCCGCCGATCAGGATACGGCCGCTGCCCGGGTCCATCAGCCCGGTCAGAAGCTGGAACACCGTCGACTTGCCCGCGCCCGAGGCGCCGACGATGGCCGTCGTCGCGCCTGCCTTGGCGGTGAAGGACAGGCCGCGCAGCACCGGCTGGTCGCCATGGGCAAAGGTCACGTCCTGAAACACGATCTCGGGTGCGCCGGGGGCGGGACGGGCGGTGCTGGTGGCGGGGCGGGTCTGGGCGGGGCGGGTGTCCAGCAGGCGATAGATCCGCTCAAGGCTGGCGGCCGCCACCTGCCAGCTGCCCGACAGATCGCCCAGCCGCCGCATCGGCTGAAAGGTCAGCGACATGGCGGTGAAGAAGGACATGAATTCGCCCGTCGTCCGTTCTCCGCTGGCGATCTGGCCGCCGGCCATCAGCAGGACGGCGAAAAAGCCAAAGCCGGTGACGAAATCCATCATCCCCGGCATCAGGGCCCGGCCCGCCATGATCTTTACCTCGGCCCGGCGGATCAGCCCCAGCACCCGGTCAAAGCGGCCGGCCTGATATGCCTCCATCCGGTTCAGCTTGACCGCCTGAATGCCGTGAAAGATTTCGTCCAGCCGGGTGGCGCGCAGGCCCGCCTGATCGCGCAGATGCACCACCTTGCGCCGGATATAGCGCTGCACCACCAGCGACGGCAGGATCAGAAGCGGCGCGCCGATCAGCGCGGCCAGCGTCCAGACCGGATCGATCGACAGCGCCACGGCGAAAAGGAAAATCAGGCTGAAGAGGTCGCGCCCGATGCCCGAGACCAGCGCGCTCCAGATGCCTTGCACGGCCATCGTGTCGCCTTGCACCCGTTCGATCAGCGCACCCGGCGGGTTTTCCTGAAAGAACCGTCCCTCCAGCGTCAGAAGGTGGCGCAGCAGGGCCGATTGCATGGCCGCGGCCACCTTTTGCGTGACGGCGGAAATCACCGTGCGCGAGGCGATGGTGGCAAGGCCGCGGATGGCAAAAAGGCCAAAGATCGCAAGGCCCACCGTCATCAACGCCGCGCGGTCGCCTTCGGTAAAGACCTGATCGAACAGGGGTTCGATCGCCTTGGACAGCGCGCCCAGTGTCGCGCCTTCGATCAGCATCAGAAGAAAGGCCAGACCGATGAAACCGGCCTGCGGGCGCAGGTAATCGCGCCAGAAGCGCGACAGGAGGCGGGGGTTCGGCGCTTTGTCTTGGCTCAACAGGGGCCCCTTGGCGCAGCAGACGGCAAAGCCCAGCCTTAGCCGCGCCGGGCGTGCCTGTCCAGAAGCCGCAAGGCGGTCAGGCCACTTCCACGCCTTGGTTGACGGGCGTGCGGGGCAGGGTTAGCCCTTGATCTGTCAGCCGAAAGGACGCGCGATGACCCTTGCCAACGGCCATGCCTATCTTGCCATTCCCGGCCCCTCGGTGGTGCCCGACCGCATCCAGCGGGTGATGCACCGCACCGCGCCGAACATCTATGAGGGCGAGTTGCATGCGCTGGCAGGCTCGCTCTGGCCCGATCTGCGGGCGTT
>JALQYS010000057.1 GCA_023254015.1 Paracoccaceae bacterium | reverse complement strand
CAGCTTTCGAAGAGCTTCAGAACCTGGGCCCCGCTTCGGGCCTGCATCACCAGGTAACGCGCCGTGGCCTCGACCAGGACTTCGAGGATCTGGTCCAGGCGCTCGGCCTGTTCGTAGGCGAAGGTACGGGCGCCTGAACGGTCAGATCCCCGGCCCTCGATCATGTAGGTCGCCACCGTCCAGGGCGCGCCGGCAAAGCCGATCAGCGTGGTCTCCTGCGGCAATTCGCGCGACAGGATGCGCACCGTCTCATAGATCGGCGCCAGCTTGTCATGGATGGCATCCTTGGGCTTCAGCGCCTTGACCCCTTCCATCGTGGTGATGGTCGACAGTCGCGGCCCCTCGCCGGTTTCGAACCACAGATCGGCGCCCAGGGCCTGCGGCAACAACAGGATATCGGCAAAAAGGATCGCGGCATCAAAGCCATAGCGGCGGATCGGCTGCAGCGTCACCTCGGCGGCCAGCTCGGAGTTGTAACACAGTGACAGGAAATCCCCCGCCTGCGCCCGCGTCGCCCGGTATTCCGGCAGATAGCGCCCCGCCTGCCGCATCATCCAGATCGGCGGGGTGGCAAGGCGCTCACCGGCAAGGGCACGCAGGATCAGCTTGGTCATCGTGGTCTCCATCGTTGGCCCTGCCTTGCCTGCAACGACGCACATGTCAAGCGCCGATGACGGCGAGGCGGTTGTCACAAGCGGCTTTCACGGATAAGTCTTGCGCCCATGGCACATGATCTTCCGACCCCCGACCGTCCCCTGAAAATCGGCACCCGTGGCTCGCCCCTGGCGCTGGCACAGGCGCATGAAACCCGTGACCGGCTGGCCGCCGCCTTTGCCTTGCCGCACGAGGCCTTCGAGATCGTGGTGATCAAGGTGACCGGCGACCAGATTCTGGACCGGGCGCTGAAAGAGATTGGCGGCAAGGGTCTGTTCACCCGCGAGATCGAAGAGGCGCTGCTGGAGGGCAGCATCGACATCGCCGTGCATTCGATGAAGGACATGCCCACGATCCAGCCCGAGGGGCTGTGCCTTGACTGCTATCTTCCGCGTGAGGATGTGCGCGACGCCTTCGTCTCGCCCGCCGTGGCCCGCCTGATGGACCTGCCGCAGGGCGCGGTCGTCGGCTCGTCCAGCTTGCGGCGGCGCGCGCAACTGGCGCATCGCCGGCCCGATCTGCAACTGGTGGAATTCCGCGGCAATGTGCAGACGCGGATGAAGAAGCTGGCCGATGGCGTGGCCGTGGCCACCTTCCTGGCCATGGCGGGCCTCAACCGGCTGGGCATGGCGTCGGTTGCGCGCTCGGCGATCGATCCTGAAGAGATGCTGCCGGCCGTGGCGCAAGGCGCCATCGGCATCGAACGGCGCAGCGCCGATGCGCGCGTGGCCGCGATGCTGGCGGCGATCCATGACCGGGACACCGGGCTCAGGCTGGACGCGGAACGGGCGTTCCTGTTGCGGCTGGACGGGTCTTGCGAAACCCCGATCGCCGGGCTTGCCCTGCTGGAGGGCGAAAGCCTGTGGCTGCGCGGAGAGGTCCTGCGCCCCGACGGCAGCCGCGTGCTGACCGGTGAACGCCGGGGGCTGGCCCGGGACGGGGCCGCCATGGGCACCGATCTGGCGGCCGAGCTTCTGACCCGCGCCGGGCCGGGGTTCTTCGCCTGACGGCAAGGGCCGATTTTCGACGAAAATCGTCTACGACATCCGAGCGGATTTCGTAGCCCCATCCACGACAAGCAGCGTCAGCGCGCCCAGCGCCGCCAGACCTCCGCCCAGCAGGGCCGCAATGGTATAACCGCCCAGCGCGGTCCCCAGCGCAAAGGCGGCGGCCGACAGAAGGTCTCCGGCCAGCCGTTGCAGCGCCATCAGCGCCGCCGCCGTGCCGGGCCGGCCCTGCATCAGATCCTGCCAATAGCCTATCGGCAGGGTCAGGATCGGAGCAGCCCCCAGCCCAGCCAGCACGGGCAGCGCCCAAAGCAAGCGCCCATCAGGGTAAAGCGCCAGAAGCCCGACAAAGCCCGCATAGATCAGCGCGCCTGCCAGGATCAGGCTCTGGCGGCTCAGATGGCGCTGCATCCACGGCAGGGCCAGCATGAAGGGCACCTCGAACCCCGCCACCAGCCCCACCATCAGCGCCACATCGGCGGTCTGGCGTTCGGGCGTGGCGGCAAAGATCAGCGGGGTCAGCACGATATAGAGCATCGGCAAGCCCCCCACCGCCCCCATCGCCAGAAGCCGCAGCGCGATGGCCGGGCGCGACAGCTCGACCAGCGCGGCCCGCAGGTTCAGGCCCAAGGGGCGGTCCTGCCATGGCTCTTGCCCCTTGCGGGGCCAGCCTCGCCAGATCACAGCCAAGAGGGCAAGGGCGGCCAGAACGGCGGTGACATAGACCGCCATCACGTCAAACCCGCCCCCCGCCGGCCGGGCCCCCAGCCCCCAGGTCCAGAAGAGCAGGGTCATCAGGAACACCGCAGACACCACCGCCCGCACCGTGGCCTGCAAGCTGTCGCGCAGTGCCGGATGGGCCTGCGCCGCCAGATTGTTCAGCGCAAAGATCTGGCCAAAGATCGCCGTGCCCATGGGGATCAGCAGCCCATGGGCCAGAAGCATCACCGCAGGCAGCGGCGCCAGCACCATCAGCCCGGTTCCAATCACCGTAGCCCCCACCGTGACCAACGCGATCAGGCGGCGGTTGCCGATCTGATCGGCCAGAATCCCGAACAGGACCGAAGACAGAACCGCAGAGGCCGAGGCCAAGGCCAGCACCAGCGCCAGCGTGGCATCCGACAGCCCCACCCGGTTGACGGCGATCAGCGACAGATAGGGGTAGATGCAGGCGTTCACCGCACCATAGAACGCCGCCATGGCGGCAATCGCGCGAAACAGCGGCTCGCGCAGCAGGACGGACAGGGCGCGCATGGTCAGTCGGGGATGATCTTGCCGGGGTTCAGGCGGTTGCCCGGGTCCAGCGCCTGCTTGACCGCCCGCATCACCTCCAGCGCCACCGGGTCCTTGCGCCGCTTCATCGAAGGCTTCTTCGACAGGCCCACCCCATGCTCGGCGCTGAACGACCCGCCCAGGGCCTGCACCTCATCCTCGACCGCCGCCATCACCGCATCGGCCAGCGCGGCATCGTCGCGGCTGGGATAGACCGTGAAGTGGATGTTGCCATCCCCCAGATGGGAAATATGCAGCGTCTCGGCCCCGGCATCCAACGCGGGCAGGCGGGCGTGGATGCGGTCCAGCACCTCGGCCACCTTGTCCAGCGGCAGACAAATGTCGGTGTCGATGGTGGGCTGGCGCGCCACGGTGATTTCGGCCGCCAGTTCGCGGCGTTGCCACATGGCGCGGCGCTGCGCCTCGGTCTGGGCGATCTCGGCGGCCAGAACCGCACCTTCCGCCATCAGCCCGGCCAGCGTGGTTTCCAAAAGGGCTGTCAGCGGCACCTCACCCGCGGCATCAGGCGTCACGTCGCGCGGCGCGGTGGCGGCGATTTCCACAAAGATATTCGTATCATACCGCGTGCCGCCAAAAGGCAGGGCGATGTCGGGCCGGGCCTCGGACAGGCGGCGCATATAGGTGGCGGGCATCAGCTCGAACGCCTCGACCAGCCCGCCCGTCGCCTCGCGCAGCCGGTTCAACAAGACCAGCGCATCGGGCAGGCTGCGCGCGGCCAGGGTCGCCGTGGCATAGGCGCGGGGGCGGGGAACCAGTTTCATCACCGCCGCAGTGATGACGCCCAGCGTGCCCTCGGCGCCGATGAACAACTGCTTCAGATCATAGCCCGAGTTGTCCTTGTGCAATTCGCTCATCAGGTTCAGGACGCGCCCATCGGCCAGTACCACCTCAAGCCCCAGACAAAGCGCGCGGGTTGACCCATAGCGCAGCACGTTCGACCCGCCGGCGTTGGTCGACAGGACGCCGCCAATCATCGCCGAGCCGCGCGCACCGAACCACAGCGGAAAGTAAAGCCCTGCCGCCTCGGCCGCCGCATGCAACCGGTCCAGCACCACCCCCGCCTCGACGATGGCGATGCGGGCCTCGGGCCGGATCTCGCGGATGCGGTTCAGCCTTTCGACCGACAGCATCAGCCCGCCGTCGGTATGGGCGCCGCCGACCAGCCCGGTCAGGCCACTGACCGGCACGACGGGCACCCCATGGCGCGCGGCGATGCGCAGCACCTCGGCCACTTCGGCCGTCGATCCGGGCCGGGCGACCGCGCAGGGATTGGAGGGGTAATGCAGCGTCCAGTCATGGCGGTATTTCGCCATGTCCGCGCCGGTCAGCACATGGGCCGGCCCAAGGGCGACGGTCAGGTCGGCAAGCAGCGACATCGGCGGGCCTTTCGGTTGCGTCGCGGCAGTGTTCCGCAAATTCCCGACGCTCTTCAAGCCCCCGTGGCCGGGCCCCGGGGGCATTCATCGCGGGGCCTGGGGCCCGGGAGGCGGCGAAGAGCCCTGAAAGCCCCCGGCTTTCAGGGACGATGAGCGTTCAGGAAATCGCGCACCACCGGCCCAAGATCGGCCACGATGCGGGCCACGCCTTCGGCATTGGGGTGGATGCCATCCTCTTGCAGGAAGGGGCGCAGGGCGGCAGGGTCAGGGTTGCCTGCCGCCAGCCCCTGAAAGAAGAACGGATACAGCGTGGCCCCATATTCAGCGGCCAGATCGGGATAAATGGCGTCGAAACTGGCCTTGTAGTCCGGCCCGTAATTCCCAGGCGCCTGCTGGCCCACCAAAAGCACCGGCACGCCCCTGGCCTTGGCCCCCTCCAGAATGGCCGCGAGGTTCGCCCGCGCCTCTTCGGGCGGCAGGCCGCGCAGCATGTCGTTGCCGCCCAGCGTAACCATCAGCGCATCGGTGTCAGGGGTCAGCGACCAGTCCAGCCGTGACAGACCGCCCGCCGTGGTGTCGCCCGACACCCCGGCATTCACCACCGCCACCTCCAGCCCCTGCGCCTTCAGCCAGCCCTCCAGCTGCGGCACCAGCCCCTGATCCTGCGGCAGCCCATAGCCCGCCGTCAGGCTGTCGCCCAGCGCCACCAGGGTCACAGGTTCGGCATAAGCGGGGCTCAAGGCCAAAAACAGCGCCCCCGCGGCATTGCGCAATCTGCGGGTCGCTGCATATCTGAAAGAAAGCAATCGCAGGTGGATCATGTCGAATACCGTTCTGGCCCTGAAGGATGTGGGGCTGACCCTGCAAGGCAATGCCGGTCCCGTCGAGATACTTAAGGGCATTTCGCTGAATGTCACGGGGGGCGAAAGCGTTGGGCTGATCGGGCCCTCCGGGTCGGGCAAGTCTTCGCTGCTTATGGTGATGGGCGGGCTGGAGCGCGCCACCTCGGGCCAGATCCGCGTGCTGGATCAGGATCTGACCGCGATGGACGAAGACGCGCTGGCGCGCTTTCGCCGGGGCCGGATGGGCGTGGTGTTCCAAAGCTTTCACCTGATCCCCACCATGACCGCGCTGGAAAACGTCGCCCTGCCGATGGAGATCGCCGGCGTCAAGGACGCCTTTGCCCGGGCCGAGGATGAACTTGCCGCCGTCGGCCTGGCCGGGAGGATGCACCACTACCCCGCCCAGATGTCGGGGGGCGAGCAGCAGCGCGTCGCGCTGGCCCGTGCCGCCGCCCCGCGTCCGGCGATCCTTCTGGCCGATGAACCCACCGGCAACCTCGACAGCGCAAATGGCGCGGCGATCATGGACCTGATCTTTTCTCTGCGCGACCGGCACGGCGCGACGCTGGTTCTTGTGACCCACGCCCCCGAACTGGCGGCGCGCTGCGACCGGGTGGTGCGGCTGGCCGATGGCCGCGTGGTCGAAGGGGCCACCGCATGAGCCTGGCATGGTCCATCGCCCGGCGCGAATTGCGCGGCGGCCTGCGCGGCTTTCGTGTGTTTCTGGCCTGCCTTGCCCTTGGGGTGGCCGCCATTGCCGCGGTGGGCATGGTGCGCGCGGCCATTCAGGCGGGGCTGACCGAACAGGGCGCAGTCCTGTTGGGGGGCGATGCGCAGGTGGAATTCACCTATCGCGCCGCCACCCCCGCAGAACGCGCCTATCTGGATGGCATCTCTGACCGTCTGTCCGAAATTGCCGAATTCCGCTCCATGGCGATCTCTGGCGACAGCCGGGTGCTGACCCAGGTCAAGGCGGTGGATGACGCCTATCCCCTGACCGGGCAGGTCACGCTGGAGGGCGATATTGCCCTGCCACAGGCACTTGCCGACCGGGGCGCCGTGATGGACAAGGTGCTTGCCGCCCAATTGGGTCTGGCCGTGGGCGACAGCTTTGCCCTTGGCGCCACCCCCTTCACCCTGCGCGCGCTTCTTGTCCGCGAACCCGACAGCGCCACAGGCGGCTTTGCCTTGGCCCCCCGCACCATGGTCGGGCTGGCCGATCTGCAGGGGTCGGGCCTTTTGGCGCCCGGCACGCTATACGACAGCGCCTATCGGCTGGACCTGCCGCCGGGCGCCGACCTTGCCGCACTGGAAGCTGCCACCAAGGCTACCCTGCCCGACAGCGGGCTGCGCTGGTCCGACAGCCGCCGCGCCGCGCCGGGGGTGGAACAATTCGTCGAACGCATCGGGACTTTCCTGATCCTTG
>JALQYS010000041.1 GCA_023254015.1 Paracoccaceae bacterium | reverse complement strand
CAAGGATCAGGGCAAACCCAAGATAGAGCAGACCAAAGTTGAACAGCACCCGCCCGCGCTCCGCCTCGAGCTGCTGATAGAGCGACACCGTTTGCTTGGTTTCGTCCAACAGCGACAAAAGCTGACCGTCCACCGCGCGGCTGACGTAAAGGTAGCGGTCGGCAAAAGCATCCAGCCGGACCAGCGCGCGGAACTCGTCGTTCGACCAATCTTCGATCACCACGGTTTCGCCCTTTTCGGCGCGCGCAAGATCGTCTGCCGAGGGGGCCTCAAAGTCGAACAGATAGCTGCGTTCACCGCGGGTTTTCAGGGTGCCTGCCCCGTCAATCAGATAAACCTCACGCAGGCCGCGCTGCACCGCCTGCTGGCCTTGGCTCAGCACCTGCCGCATCTGGCCATCATCGATGAAAAAGCGCGACTGTTTGGCGACATTCAACAAACCGGCCAGCGCCTCGGCATCTTCGGTCAGGGCGTTGCGGTGTTCCTGCTCATAGGCCTCAGCCGCCGACAGGGATGAGCCGACCACATTGCGGACCCGTTCGGAAAACCAACCCTCAAGCCCGATGTTCAGGTTCAGGACGGCAAAAATCGCGACAAGGATGGTCGGCACCAGCGCCACAAAGGCGAAAACCCCGGTCAGGCGCAAATGCAGCCGCGATCCGGCAGATTGGCTTCGGCGGTCAGCGACCATGCGGATGACCCGTGCCAAGATCAGCGCGGCCACCACCAGCACATAGACCAGATCGGCCAGAAGAATGACGCGCAAGAAATCTGACCCGGCGCTCAGATCATAGGGGCCAAGGGCCAGAAAGGTCAGAACCGCCAGCAAAGGCCCGAGAAACACAAGCCCAAAGCTGAGCCCACCTTGCCAAGCCCTTGTCCGACGCAACCGCGTCAGACGTACCCAAGTTGCACTGCGATAAGAACTTGACGCCAAAAACCAGTCCCCCGGAACGGGTGGCGTTGGTGCCATTCCCGCCACTGACCGGTGGCTGATCAGCTTGGGGCAATCAGAACACGCGGCCTGTGGCTGATTTACATCAACTTGCGCCGCCGTGTCACGCGAATATCAAGGTCTGTGATCTTTTTACGCAAGGTATTGCGGTTGATGCCCAGCAGATCGGCACATTTTGCCTGATTGCCACCCGTTGCATCCAAGGCGATTTCGATCAACGGCACCTCCATTTCGCGCAACACCCGGTCGTAGACCCCGTCGGGCGGCAGTTGCCCGCCATGCAAATCGAAATAGCGTTGCAGGTGCCGCGCGATGGACTGCGACAGTTTCTCGCCTTCGAATCCGCCTTTCGGACTGGCGCTGACCTGCGCTTGGCCCAAGGCGGCCTCGACCTCGGATTTGGTGATCTCGGGTTCAGACCCGGTGACCATCAGCCGGCGCAGCGTGTTTTCCAACTGCCGCACGTTGCCGGGCCAGGGATGGGCGCGCACAAAGGCCTTGGCCTCTTGCGACAACTGCCGCTGCGCGCCGCCCAGTTCGCGGGCGCTGCGGGCCAGGATATGCTCGGCCAGAAGCGGAATGTCATCGACCCGCTCGCGCAGCGCCGGCACCGCCAGCGTCACCCCGGCCAGCCGGTAATAGAGATCCTTGCGGAAACTTCCCGCCTCGACCCGGGCGACAAGATCGACCTGACTGGTGGTCAGGATGCGCGGGCCATGCTCGCCCACCCCATCGAGCATCCGCACCAGTCGGGCCTGCGCCTCTGCGTCAAAGTCGGTCACCTCGTCCAGCACCAGCGATCCGCCGCGCGCCCGCGCCAGAAGCGCCGAGATGCCGTCGCTTCCCGCCAGATCGGCCGCCTGCGCCACCACGAAGGGCTGCGCGCGGCGGTCGGAAAGATCGTGGATCGTGCGCGCGATCAGAGATTTGCCGGTGCCCGATTCGCCCGAAATCAGCACCGGCAGATCGACATTCATCACACGCGCGATCAGCCGGTACAGCGCCTGCATCGCCGGGGTGCGCCCGACCAGCGGCAGATCCTCGGCCGGCTCGCGCGGGGGCGCGGCGCGGGGCGTCACGCGCTTTTGCTCCAGCGCCCGGGCCGAGCGTTTCATCAGATCGGGCAGATCGAAGGGTTTGGGCAGATAATCGAAGGCCTCGGCCTCGGCGGCCTGAATGGCGGTCATGATGGTGTTCTGAGCCGAAATCACGATGACCGGCAGGCCGGGGCGCAGCCGGGCAATCTGCGGCAGGGCCTGCAATCCGTTGCCGTCGGGCATGACGACATCGGTGATGACCAGATCGCCCTTGCCTTCTTCGACCCAGCGCATCAGCGTCATCAGGCTGGCGGTGGCATGCACCCTGCAGCCCGCCCGCGTCAGGGCCTGTGTCAGGACGGTGCGGATGGTGCGGTCGTCATCGGCGACAAGAACGGTGCCGTCCATGGGTCAATCCTTTCGCGGGTCGGGCTTTGGGGCATCCTTCGGCGCAACGGGCAGCGAGATGCGGAACACGGTGCGCCCCGGCACCGAATCGACCGAGATCCAGCCGTCATGGTCTGAGATGATCTTGGAAATCAGCGCCAGACCCAGACCGGTGCCATTCTCGCGCCCCGAGACAAAGGGTTCAAAGATATTGGCGGCGATGTCGGGCGGAATGCCGGGACCGTCATCCTGCACCTCGACCGTCAGCGGCAACGAGGCACTGGTGCCATCCTTGCGGCGGATCCGCAGCGCCGGGTCGTAAAAGCTGCGCAAGCGGATGGTGCCGGGGCCGCGAGCGGCCTCGGCCGCGTTCTTGATGAGGTTCAGAAAGACCTGCATCAGCTGGTCGATGTCGGCATAGGTTGGCGGCAGCGAAGGGTCGTAATCCTCAAGGATGGTCATCTGCGCGGCAAAGCCCAAAAGCGCAGACCGGCGCGCCCGGTCCAGCGCGTCGTGCAGATTGACCGCCCGGCGGTCCGGCGGGCGCAGGTTGCCGAATTGCTCCACCTGCTCCAGCAGCTTCACGATGCGGCGGGTCTCGGCCACGATCAGTTCGGTCAGCTCGCGGTCCTCGGGGCCGGCGTTCATCGAGATAAGCTGGGCCGCCCCGGAAATCCCCGCCAGCGGGTTCTTGATCTCATGCGCCAGCATCTCGGCCATGCCGATCGCCGATTTCGCCGCCGATTTCACCTGCAACGCGCGGCCCAGCCGGTCGGCCAGATCGCGGGGAGAGATCAGCATCAAGAGATCGCCCGCCTCGTCCTGCATCGGCGCCAGCTGGATGTTGCAGGACACCGCCGGACGGTCGGCCGTGGCCACATCGGCATCGCTGACCGACAGCACCGCCTGATTGGCCCGCGCCCGGGCCATGGCCAGATCCATCTCGGCGTTGATGGTCAGACGCTCCAGCACCGGCTGGCCCCTGAGGCTGCGCTGCGAGGCATTCAGAAAGGTCTCGGCAGCGGGGTTGACGGCGGCGATATGACCGTCCCGGTCAATCAGCAGCGCGGGCACCGGCAGGCTGGCCCAAAGGACCGCCGGATTCGGAGAGGTGGGGCGCGCGGTGCTCATGCCGCCTGCCGTTCGGCCCGGGCCAGCGCGGCACGGATCAGCCGCAGCACCAGCGCGGGGTCGGTGGCCGTCATCACCTCGGCCTTGGGGGCGGCGGCGCGGTCAAGATACCAGCCCAGATGCTTGCGCGCGACGCGGACGCCCAGGGCTGTGCCGTAGAAAGAGAGGATTGCCTCGTAATGCTCGGCCACGAGATCGGCCAGCGCCTCGCCCTGCGGCACGACCGGCGCGGGCCTGCCGTAAAGGGCATGGGCAATCTGGCCCAGAACCCAAGGCGCCCCCTCGGCCCCGCGCCCCACCATCACGCCATCGGCCCCCGACAAGGCCAGCGCCTGCGCGGCGGTGGCCGGACATACAATGTCGCCATTGGCGATGACCGGGATCGACAGAGCATCTTTCACCGCCCGGATCGCCGCCCAATCGGCCGTGCCCTTGTAGAACTGCTGGCGGGTGCGGCCGTGGATCGTCACCATCGCCACCCCCGCACCTTCGGCCGACTTCGCAATGGCGGGCGCGTTCAGGTTGGCATGATCCCAGCCCAGCCGGGTTTTCAGCGTCACCGGCACCTTGACCGCGCCCACCACCGCCTCGATCAGCCGCAGCGCCAGAGCCGGTTCCTTCATCAAGGCCGAGCCGCAAGCGCCATTGCCGCCCGCCGCCGTCACCCGCTTGGCCGGGCAGCCCATGTTGATGTCGATCACCGCAGCCCCCTGCGCCTCGAGATAGCGGGCCGCCTCGGCCATCCAGTGCGGATCGCGCCCGGCCAATTGCACCGCCGTGCCGGCCTGATCGAAGCCCAGCTCTGCCCGCGCCCGCGCCAGCGGCTGGGCCCGCAGCATGTCCTCGGAGGCCACCATTTCCGACACGACCATCCCCGCCCCGAAGCGCGCGACGATGCGGCGGAACGGCAGGTCGGTGATCCCGGCCATCGGGGCCAGAATCACGGGCGGAAAGAGGGGCAGCGTCAGCGAGGCCATGGGCGATCCTTTTGCATCACTTTGCACCCGGGCTGCGCAAAGGCCATCACCGGACGCGCGTCTTATGCCAGATCGGGCCAGATTGCACAAATTTTGGGCATCTCCGCCCGCAAAGCCAGCGTCGCGCGAAACCCGCCGCCGGTGGGGCGCCGATTTCTGACACAGAAATCGGCCCGGAAATCGTGCGATTTCCGGTGCCCGTGCCGACCCGCGGCTTTGCCTTGCCCAAGCCCTTGCGCTAAACCCCTGACAAAAGGAGAGACCATGACAACAGCCGCGATCATCCTTGCCGCCGGTCGGGGCACCCGCGCCGGAGGCGATCTGCCCAAGCAATGGCAGGCGCTGGCGGGTCGGCCGGTGGTTGCCCATGCATTGGCCGCCTTTGCCGGGATGCCGCGGATTTTGGTGATTCACCCCGATGACCGCGCCCGCGCCGCCGCGGTGGCCGAGGGCGTGCAGCTTGTCGAGGGCGGGGCCACGCGCGACGCCTCGGTGCGCAACGCGCTGGAGGCGCTGGCAGGCCAAGGCGTGAGCCGTGTTCTGATCCATGACGGCGCGCGTCCCCTGGTCTCGGGCGCCGTGATCGGCCGGGTTCTGGCCGGGCTGGACGACCACCCGGCCGCCGCCCCGGCGCTGGTGGTGTCGGATGCGCTTTGGACGGGCGTGCAAGGCCTTGTCACCGGCACCCGTGACCGCACGGGCCTCTATCGCGCCCAGACGCCGCAGGGCTTTCACTTTGACGCCATCCTTGACGCCCATCGCCGGCATGGCGGCGGGGCGGCGGATGATGTCGAGGTGGCACGGGCGGCAGGTCTTGACGTGGCGATCGTCGAGGGCGAGGAAGACAACCTGAAACTGACCTTTCCCGGCGATTTCGCGCGGGCGGAGGCAATCCTGAAAGGGCGCGGCATGGATATTCGCTTGGGCAACGGCTTTGACGTGCATGCCTTCTGCGAGGGCGATCACGTCTGGCTATGCGGCGTGAAGGTGCCGCATTCCCGGGGGCTTCTGGGCCATTCCGATGCGGATGTGGGCATGCATGCGCTGACCGATGCGATCTATGGCGCCTTGGCCGATGGCGACATCGGGCGGCATTTCCCGCCGAGCGATCCGCAGTGGAAGGGCGCAGAAAGCCATATCTTCCTGCGCCACGCGGCCGAACTGGCCCGCGCGCGCGGCTTTGCGATTTCGAACTGCGATGTGACGCTGATCTGCGAACGCCCGAAAATCGGCCCCCATGCCGAGGCGATGCGGGAGGCCCTTGCCGCGATCATGGCGCTGGAGGTCGGGCGCATCTCGGTCAAGGCCACGACATCGGAGCGGTTGGGCTTCACCGGCCGGGAAGAGGGGATTGCCGCCATCGCCACGGCAACGCTGGTCAAGCTGTGATCGGCGCGATCGTCACCTTTCTGGGCGTCGGCCATCTGCGCCCTGCCCCGGGCACCTGGGGTTCGCTGGCCGCCCTGGTGCTGGGCGTTGCAGCGTTTCAGGCAGGTGCGGGCTGGCTTGTGCCGCTGGGGGCGGTGCTGGCGACGGTCTTGGGCTTTTGGGCCGTGCCGCGTGCCCTTGCAGGGCGCGAGAGTGCCGATCCTTCGGAAATCGTCATCGACGAGGTCGCCGGGCAGTTGCTGGCCCTGTCCTTCACGGTGGTTCCGCTGATGCGCCACGGCGTGCCCGACCTTCTTTTCGGCGCCTGGCCCGGATGGGTGGCGCCCTTCCTGTTGTTCCGGCTGTTCGACATCTGGAAACCCTGGCTGGTCGGCCGGGCCGACCGCCGCGGCGATCCGGCCGGGGTGATGCTGGACGATCTTTGGGCAGGGCTTTTCGCCGGAATTTCCTCGGTTATTCTGGCCGGGATCTATCACGGAGCACTCCAGCCATGGCTTCAGGGCTGAACATCGCCGATCTGCTGCAGGCCGCCCGCGTCTGGGGCTGGCGCATTGCCACCGCCGAAAGCTGCACCGGCGGCATGGTGGCCGCCGCGCTGACCGATGTCGCGGGGTCGTCAGATGTCTTTGACCGCGGCTTTGTCACCTATTCCAATGCCGCCAAGGTGGAGATGCTGGGCGTTCGCCCCGAGACGCTGGCGGCCCATGGCGCGGTCAGCGAAGAGGTCGCGCGCGAGATGGCGCGCGGCGCTTTGGGCCATGCCGATGCCAGCGTTGCGGTGTCGATCACCGGCATCGCCGGCCCCGGCGGGTCTGAATTCAAGCCCGAGGGGCGGGTCTGCTTTGCCATCGCGCAAGACCGTCGCGAGGTGCACAGCGAGACGGTCGAGTTTGGCGCGCTTGGCCGCGACAAGGTGCGCCTTGCCGCGCGCGACCACGCCCTGCGCCTGCTCTGGCAGGCCGTGAACGGTTAACCTCGCCCGAGCCGCGCCTTCAGCGCCGCCTCGACCGCCGGCGGCACGAATTTCGACACATCGCCCCCCAGCCGGGCAATCTCTTTCACCAGCTTGGACGCAATCGCCTGCCGCCGCGCATCGGCCATCAGGAACACCGTCTCCACGCTGGCATCCATGGCCCGGTTCATGCCGACCATCTGGAATTCATATTCGAAATCCGCAACCGCCCGCAGCCCCCGGATGATGACCCCCGCCCCCACGTCGCGGGCGCAATCAATCAGCAGGTTCTCAAACGGATGCACCACGATCTCGCAGCCCAGCCGCGCGGCCATGGGCGCACATTCGGCCTCGACCATGGCCACCCGCTCTTCCAGCGTGAACAGGGGACCCTTGTCGCGATTGATCGCAACCCCGATCACCAGTCGGTCAACCAGCGCCATCGCGCGCTGGATGATATCGGTATGGCCCAGCGTGATCGGATCGAACGTGCCCGGATAAAGACCAATGCGCATGCAATCCTCCTTCACGACGCGGGCACACGCAACAATATTGCCCGCGCCCGCGCAAGGCCAAAAACGCCGCGGCGCGGCATCTCAGTAGCCCTTGATCATGCCCTCCAGTGCATCCTTTTCCATCGACAATTCGGAAAGCCGCGCCTTGACCACGTCGCCGATCGAAATCAGCCCGACAAGCTGGCCGCCATCGACCACCGGGATATGGCGGAACCGGCCATCGGTCATCTTCTGCAGCACCGCATCGGTCTGATCGGCGCGCCCGCACGTCACGACCCGCGCCGTCATGATGCTGTCAACCGTGTCATTCAGGCAACCCGGCCCCCGCCGCCCGATCTCGCGCACGATGTCACGCTCGGAAATGATGCCGCCCATCGTCTTGCCATCGCGCGAGATCACCAGCGCGCCGATCTTCCTTTGCGACAGCACCTCGGCGGCCTCGGCCACCGAAAGACCGGGCTGCACGGTGACAACCCCTTCGGACCCTTTCGATTTCAGGATATGGCTGACCAGCATCGGCACCTCCCTTGCGCACGTGTCTGTCAGACAAAGCGTTGCGCCCGCGCAAGATTCTGTCAAGACGCTGCATGAGCCAGAAAGGATGTTTCGAAGAAACGACCCCAAACCTGTGCAGACGCAACGATTTTGCGCCCTTCAGGCAAAAGGCGTCCCCGTCAACCCGCCCCGCGCGGAATGCCCTCCAGCCGGCCCATCTCGGCCCGCGCCTCGCGCACCAGCGCCTCGGCAAAACGGTTCAGCCGCAAGACCCGTGCATCATCGGCATGGCGGATCAGCCAGAACGCACGGGTCAGGCTGATCTCGTCAGGCAGAAGGCGCACCAGATCGGGGGCCGAGGGCAGCGCAAAGTCATGCACCACGCCCACCCCCGCCCCAGCCCGCAGAAAGTTCAGCTGCACCGAGACCGAATTCGACGCCAGGGGCGGCGCGCGCACCCCGATCTCGGCCAGATAGTCCAGCTCCTTGTCGAAGATCATGTCCGGGATATAGCCCACGAAACGATGCGCCGCCAAATCCTGCGGCCCCTGGATCGGCGGATGCGCCGCCAGATAGTCACGGCTCGCCGCCAGGTGCAGGCGGTAATCGGTCAGCTTCTGCACGGTCAGCCGCCCGGCTTCCGGCCGCGAGACCGCAATCGCCATGTCGGCCTCGCGCTTGGAC
>JALQYS010000556.1 GCA_023254015.1 Paracoccaceae bacterium | reverse complement strand
ACCGCCTATGACGCGATCCCCAGCGCCGTCTTCACCCAGCCGCCGATCGCCGCCGTGGGCCTGACCGAGACCGAAGCGCGCGAGCGTCATGGCGAGGTCAAGGTCTTCACCAGCGACTTCCGCCCCATGATGAACATGTTCGCCGCCAAGGCCATAGACCGTCTCGGTCGGGAAGGCCACGAGCCCCCCCTCGGCCAGAAGCGCCGCCGCGCGGGCAAGGCCCGAGGCATCGGGCGAAAGGCTTTCGGTCTGGGGCATGGATGACGCAGCGTTGGGGTTGCGAGAGGCGACAAAGGCGATAGCTTGACGGCACAGGCCATACCCGGCCAGAAGCATTTTGCCAAGCATTGCCCATCAGCCGCAACCGGAGCCTGCCATGCCCTACCGCGCCCCCGTGAACGACCTGCGCTTCGTGCTGGATCATGTGGTGGACTTTCCCTCGGTTGCCGCGACCGAGCGCTTCGCAGAGGCCAGCCCCGAGACGGTCGACGCCATTCTGGCCGAGGCCGGGCGGCTGAGCGACGAAACGCTCGCGCCGCTCAACCGCGCGGGCGACAAGCATCCGGCGCGGCTGGAAAACGGCGTGGTGCGCACCTCGCCCGGCTTTGCCGAGGGGTTTCGCGCGATCACCGCGGGGGGCTGGGTGGGCATCGCCGCCGATCCGGCGCATGGCGGCATGGGGCTGCCCCTGACTCTGGCGACCTGCGTGAACGAGATGATGGGATCGGCTTGCCTGGCGCTGCAGTTGAACCCGCTGATGACGCAAGGCCAGATCGAGGCCCTGGAGAATCACGCCAGCGAGGCGATCAAGGCGCTGTATATTCCCAAGCTTATCAGTGGCGAGTGGAGCGCCACGATGAACCTGACCGAACCGCAGGCAGGCTCTGACGTGGGCGCCCTGCGCACCAAGGCCGAGCCTTTGGCGGATGGAACCTATGCCATCACCGGGCAGAAGATCTACATCACCTGGGGTGACAATGACTTTACCGAAAATGTCTGCCACCTGGTTCTGGCGCGTCTGCCGGACGGGGCAGAAGGGACCAAGGGCATCAGCCTGTTCATGGTTCCCAAGGTCATTCCCGACGATACCGGCGCGCTGGGGCAGCGCAACTCTCTCAAGGTGGTGAGCCTTGAGCACAAGCTGGGCCTGCATGGCTCTCCGACGGCGGTGATGCAGTATGACGGGGCCAAGGGCTGGCTGGTGGGTGAACCCCACAAGGGCATGGCGGCCATGTTCACCATGATGAACAACGCCCGCCTTGGTGTGGGCATGCAGGGCGTTTCCGTGGCCGAGGCCGCCTTCCAGCAGGCGCTGGCCTATGCGATGGAGCGCAAGCAGGGCAAGACGCCCCTGGGCGCGGGCGCGATCATCGATCATGCCGATGTGCGCCGGATGCTGGGCCAGATGAAGGCCGAGGTCTTTGCCGCCCGATCGATCGCGCTGGCCTGTGCCGTGGCGATCGACATGGGGCGGGCCACCGGGGATGCGGCCTGGCAGGCCCGCGCCGCCTTGCTGACGCCCATTGCCAAGGCCTATGGCACCGATATCGGCAATGAGGTGGCCCATCTGGGCGTGCAGGTTCATGGCGGGATGGGGTTCATCGAGGAAACCGGCGCGGCGCAATTTGCCCGCGATGTCCGGGTGACATCGATCTATGAAGGCACCAACGGGATTCAGGCCATGGACCTTGTGGGGCGCAAGATGATGGACGGGGGCGAGGTCGCCTTTCGCCTGATCGACGAGATCCAGTCCGGCGCCGAGGCGGCCCGCGCCTCCTTCCCCGAGATGGCCACCCCCCTGTGGAACGCGGCCGAGGCGCTGCGCGAGGGGACCGAGGCCCTGGTCGCGATGGCCGGGCATGACCGCAACGCAGGCGCCGTGCCCTATCTGCGGGCCTTTGCGCGGGTTCTGGGCGGGCATTTCCACCTCAAGGCGGCGCTGGCCGATGCTGCGCGTGCCGATCTGGCGCGGTTCTACACCCGCCGGCTTCTGCCCGACCATGCCGCCTGTCTGGCACAGGTGCGCGAGGGCGCGGCGGGGCTTTATGCCCTGACGCCCGAGGCTTTGCAGGCATGACGATCCGGCATCCGTTCGAAACCCCGCCCGAGCCCGGCCAGGCGGTGGAAGTGGCGCCCGGAATCCTGTGGCTGCGCCTGCCGCTGCCCATGGCGCTGGATCATGTGAATGTCTATGCGCTGGCCGATGACGACGGCTGGACCATCGTCGACACCGGGATGAACAGCAAGAAAACCCGCGCCCTGTGGGAGGCGGTGCTGGCCGGCCCCTTGGCGGGCAAGCCGGTGGTGCGGGTGCTTCTGACGCACCACCACCCCGATCACGTCGGCCTTGCGGGATGGTTTCAGGACCGCGGGGCCGAGCTGATGACCACCCGCACCGCGTGGCTTTACGCCCGGATGCTGACGCTGGATGTGCAGGACCGGCCGGGCCCGCAGGCCCTGCAATTCTATGCCCGTGCCGGAATGCCGGCCGAGATGCTGGCGAAACGGGCGGCAGACCGGCCCTTCAACTTTGCCGATGTGGTGGCGCCCATGCCCCTGGGGTTTACCCGCGTCGAAGAGGGACAGATCCTGCGGCTGGCCGGGCGCGACTGGCGGGTGCGGCTGGGTCAGGGCCATGCGCCGGACCATATCACGCTGTGGTCGGACGATGGGCTGGTGATCGGCGGCGATCAGATATTGCCAGGCATCTCGCCCAATATCGGCGTCTTCGCGACCGAACCCGAGGCTGATCCGCTTACCGACTGGATCACCGCGACCGACAGTTTCAAGCCTCATGCGCGGGATGACCATCTGGTGTTGCCGGGCCACAAGCTGCCCTTCACCGGCCTGCCCTTCCGGCTGGCCCAGATGACCGACAACCACCATCAGGCGCTGGAGCGGCTGCTGGAGCATCTGCGCCAGCCGCAGACGGCGGTCGGCTGTTACCCCGCGCTCTTCCGCCGTGCCATCGGCGAGGCGGAATACGGGCTGGCCCTGGTCGAGGCGGTGGCGCATCTCAACTGCCTCTTGCGGCGGGGGCTGGTTTCGCGTTCCTTGGGGGCGGATGGGGCCTGTCTCTGGCAGGCCCTTTGACAGGCAGCGTCGCGCCGGCAGCGTGTTCTCTTTTGGCAGGCGACACGCCCAAAGGCGCGGCAGGCGCGATATGACAGGTGGAATGATGAGCGTGAAAGACCCGGACGCCGAAGCAAAACTGGCCGAAGCCGTGCACAAGGCCACGGGCCTGCCCGATCTGCCCGCGCATGAGGCCGAGACGGCCTTGGCCCCGGGGGCGCCGCAGGTGGACCTGCCCGAGCCGGAACCGGCACACAAATCGCCCGCCCGTTGGGCCTATGAGCGGCTGGTGCACTACATCCGCAGCTTTGAGGCCCAGCTTGACAGCAATGAAGAGGTGGCAATGGGCTTTGCCGGATCTGACGCCGGGGTGCTGCGCATCGAAGGTCTTGGCTATTTCGACCCTGACATCCTGACCTTCTATGGCCGCGATGACGAGGGGATGAAAACCCAGCTCATCCAGCATGTCACGCAACTGTCGGTGATGTTGCGCGCCGTGCCCAAGGTCGCGCCCGAAGTGCCAGCCCGGCGGATCGGCTTTCACCTGCCGCCGGGATGGACCGGCGGCGAGGCAGGGGATGGATCGGCCCAACCCCCGGCCCTTTGAAGGGCCGGGGCATCAGGATCAGATGACGCCCAGCATCCGCATGGCTTCGGCCACGCGGACGAAACCGGCGATATTGGCACCCAGCACATAGTCGCCCGGTGCACCATATTCATCGGCAGTCGCCGCGCAGGTGTCGTGGATGTTGCGCATGAT
>JALQYS010000524.1 GCA_023254015.1 Paracoccaceae bacterium | reverse complement strand
AGCGCCACGTTCTGCATGACCGTCAGTTCCGGGTAGATCCCCGGAACCTGAAACTTGCGCGAAATGCCGCGACGCGCGATCTCGACCGGGCCAAGACCGCTGATGACCTTGCCCTGAAAGCGCACGGTGCCCGAGGTGGGCCGAAGCGCCCCGGTCAGCACGTTGAACAGCGTGGTCTTGCCACAGCCGTTCGGCCCAAGGATGCAGCGCAGGTCGCCACGGTCAAGCCGCAGGTCAAGGCCGTCCAGAGCCACGATGCCGCCAAAGCGTTTCGTGACCCCGGACACTTCAAGGAAGGGGGGTTCCTTCATCAAGATGTCAGCCGCACTGGCTGGGGGCGTCGATGCGCCCGATGTCTTTCAGAACCTCCATCTGGCCAGCTTTCGCACCCACGATCAGCACGTTCAGATCGGCATGGCGGTCGGACGACCGGATCTGCACCTCGCCGTTGCCCGACATGATGGGCATGTCCAGCATGGCCGCGTTGAACGCCTCGATCTCGGCTGAACCGGCCTTCTTGATCGCCTCGATCAGGATTCGCGTCATGGTGTAATGCGCATCGACCGTGTTCGAGATGATGGCGCTGTCGCCATAGCGGGCGCGCACCTTGGCCACCAACTCCTTGGCCTCGGGCTTGTCCAGCGTGGCGATGAAGTTCGCGGTGCCGACGATGCCTTCGGATTCCTCGACCGACAGACCCGAAAGGTAATTCTCGCTGAATCCGAAGAACAGCACCTTGACCTTGCCCTTCAGCGGAGAGGCCGCGAATTGCTTGACGAAGGTCACCGCATCGCCACCAACCACGGTCAGCACCACGGTATCGGCGCCGGTGCTTTCGATCTTGCGCAGCGTCGGGGCATAGTCCTTGGCGCCCCAGGCGCCGTATTCCTCGCCGGCGATGCTGGCGCCGCGCGATTCCGCGTCGCTGCGGAAGGCGGCGTTCATCTTTTGCGGCCAGATGTAATCGCTGCCCAGAAGGAAGAACGACTTGCTGCCGGTTTCGATGGCATAGTCCACCAGCGGCGTCACCGTGTGCGACGGCAGCGCGCTGTAGCAGGTGATGTATTGGCTGCAGACGCCGCCCTCATAGTCGGTCGCATACAGCAGCGGGGTCTTGAAACGTTCATAGGTGGACTGGATCGCATCACGCTCGGCGCTGCTGACGGGGCCGATTGCGGCCACAATCTTGTTGGAGCGGATCAGTTCGTTCGACTTTTCAACGGCGGTCTTGGGATCGGTCTTTGTATCGGCGCGGATGATTTCGAACATGCGGCCATCCAGCACGCCGCCGGCCTCGTTCGCCTCAAGCAGCGCCATTTCGGTGCCTTGCGCGCCCTGTCCGCCCAGAAGCTCCAGCCCGCCCGAGAAAGGCTGCAGGATGCCGATGCGGATCGGTTCCGCCGCGCGGACAATGGCCGGCATCCCCAGTGCGGAAAGGGCAACACCCCCCAGACCCAGCCGCAAAAGCCCGCGGCGGGTTGTGGAACCGGCAATTTTCACCTTGTCTTCCATGGTTGTCTTCTCCCTGTTTGTCTTGTTGTCGTTCAGTCGATCTCGTATTCCGTGACGGGCTTGCCCTCACGCAGGCTTGCGACGATGGAGTCCGCATCGGAGACCACGCCGAAATGGGTAGAGATGTCGTAAAGGGTCGAAACTTGCTCGCGCGGGCCGGTGGCGGCGCAGCAATCCTGCGGCACGATCACACGGTAGCCCTGAAAGAAGGCATCATGGACAGTCGAGCGGACGCAGATATTGGTCACGACACCCATCACGATGACGGTATCGACCATCATGTCGCGCAGCGTCAGATCCAGATCGGTGTTGAAGAACCCCGAAAACCGCCGCTTCAGCACCACGATGTCGGAGGGGGCACGATCAAGTTCCGGCACGATGTCGCAGCCCGGCGTGCCCTCGATGCAATGCGGGGTGCGCTTGAGGAATTCGCGATCACGGCGCAGTTGCGGGCGGTGGGCATCGACGATGTAGATCACCGTCCCGCCCGCCGCGCGCAGGGTGCGGATCACGTCGTTTTGCGGACCCAGCAGCTTTTCATAGCCGGGCAGCACCATCTTGCCGCCGGGCAGACAGAAATCAGCAAGCATGTCCACCACCAGAACCGCCGTCGATGCCGGGTTCAGCACGATGCCGGTTTTCTGACTACGATGCGCGGAAAACTCGTCCATCATGACCTCTTCGATTGATGGGCCTCAGAATCATATATTATATTTAGTGCACTAACTGTCAACTCTTGCGTGGCCCGCCGCTGCAATCACTGGACAAGACGGGCCTTTATGGTGTGACACTGTTGAAAAGAAGGAGATCGACACCTTGGGCAAGGACGACGGACAGAGCGCGGCAGAGACCGACTTGCATTGCAATTCCTATGATCTTCAGGCCCAGATCGGGTATCGACTTCGGGTTGCCAATCAAATTGCCGTTGAATTCTTTGCAGAAGTCCTGGGGCCCCAGACGGCAGATCTGAAAATCACCACCGGCCAATTCGCCGTGCTTTCGACATTATGGGAAAACCCGGGCATGGCGCAAACCGAACTGGCGCAGGCCACCTCCATGGACATGCCCACGCTGAACGGGGTGCTCAAACGGTTGGTGACGCGCGGGCTGATTGATGTGATGGTGGCCCCCGACGACAAGCGGTTTCGCGTCATCAGCTTGACGGAAGATGGCCGAATCACTGCGAAATCCCTTAGAAGTCAAGCGCATAAGGTTTCAGACAAGGTGATGGAACCACTCTCGCCGGAAGAGCGCAGTCAGCTTTTGGCGCTGCTGGACCGGCTGATTCAGGCGCATCGTGGCACCTGATTTGCGTGACAGGAAACCGATATGACCCATCCGCCCGCATCCGCCTTTCCTCCGGCTTACGTCCTTGATGATCAGGTCGGTTTCAAACTGCGATTGGCCTATCAAAAACACGCCGAGATTTTTGCATCGACGCTGGCCGATATCACGCCAACCCAATTCGCCGTGCTTTGGAAACTGCAGGACCAGGGATCGCTTTCGCAAAACGAACTGGGGCGTCAGGTGGCAATGGATGCCGCAACCGTAAAAGGGGTGATCGACCGTCTGAAAAAACGTGATCTGGTCAAAACCGCGCCATCCAGTACGGATTTGCGGAGGCTGGATGTTTCCTTGACGGCGGCTGGCATTGAATTGATTGCCGAGGCAATTCCCAAGGCATTGGAGATTTCAAGACTGACCACCCGTCGTTTGACAAAACGTGAAGAAACCCAGCTGCTCGCGCTCCTCGACAAACTGATCGAATGATGCCGCCCCGACAGGCGCGGGGCGGCAAAAGGGCTAGCGCAGGCCGTCCTTGCCTTCGGCCTGTTCATGGGTCAGCCCGCCCACACGGGCCAGCGGCCTGCCGCTGTCGGTGACCGCCACGGCGACCATGATCTCGTTGGCGCGGGGCGAATCGTTCAGCCGCACCTCGACCCCGTCGAAATGGCTGCGGACATAGGCCGCGTCCTTGTGGCCCAAAGGCACGTCCAGAACCTGCCCGACCGAACCCATCTTTTTCGTCGACGGCACCAGCGCGGCGCCCTTTTCCACCGCGATCCGCAAGGGCGCGCCCAGTTTCGGGTGCAGGATGGCGGCGGCATGTTCCAGCTCGCCCGCCTCGCCCACCATGGCCGCCTTGCCATAGCTTTGCGCCTGCCCGGGTTCGATGCCCAGCGCCGCAACGCAGCGCGCGCCTAAGAGTCCACCCAGTTCGGCACCGATGTCCATCAGCGGGGTCAGGTCTTCGACATAACGGCCGGCGAAAGGGTTGGCGATGACGGCCACGGCAACGGCCTTGCGGGTGGGCGGGCTGATCGCGCGGCCCATCTCGCTGTGGGTTTCTTCGACCCAGACGGCGATCTTGCGGATCTGTGCGCTCATCTCAACCCATCCTCTCCGACGATGTCAGCGGCGGCCAGGCCACCTGCCCGGTTGTGCACGCGCGGACCGGTGGTCATCACCAGCACCACCAGAATTTCGTTGGCGCGCGGGGCATCGTTCAGCCCGACCTCCATCGAATCGAAGTGGCTGCGGACATACGAGGCGTTGACATGGGTCACCGGCACATCCAGCCGCGCGCCCACACCGCCCACCTTCTTGGACGAGGGCACAATCGCCTTGGCCCCGCCCAGAACCTCGCGCATGGCATAGCCGCCCGGCGAATGCCACAGCGCGCCATGTTCCAGCTCGCCCGCGGCGCCCACGAGCGCGGCCTTGCCATAGCCCTCGATCCGGGCCGGATCACCGCCCAACAGCGCCAGAAGCCGCTTGGCCAGATCAAGGCCCAGGGGTTTCAGATCTTCCATGAAGGGCTGGATGTCCTCGACATAGCGACCGGCGAAGGGATTTTCGATCACCGCCATGGCCGCCCCGCGCAGAAGCGGCGTTTCGGCGGGCGGGCCGCCTTCGTGGTGGATCTCCTCGATCGCGGTAGCGATCTTGCGAATGCGAACCTCAGGCACGTTGTCTCTCCCTCTCGGCGGCAACCAGACCAAGGTTGCCGTGTCCCACGGTAATCACCTGACCGCGCAGGAACAGCGCGGCGGCATGGATCTGTTCGGCCTCGTGCATCTGCCGGGCCACGTTTTCACCCCGGCGCAACGCCTGCCCCACCTCTTCAAAGGACAGCGGACCGACGTGGCGCACGACCAGCCGCTCTCCCAGATCAGAGTCGGCCTGAACCTCGCAGGCAGGGAGGCGCCGGATGGCGGGATGATCGGGCAGGTCGATCTCATTTGCAATCAGCGTTGCGGCGGCATCGGCAACGGCAGCGGTGGCGGCCAGAACGGTAACTCCGTCGGCGATGCCCAGCGACAGGCTGCGCCCGCGCTGGCCGCTGGTGGCAATGCCGCGCACCGGGTCGGCGTGGGCCAGATCGACCCGACCGAAATCCTGCCCCTCGGGGCCAGCCACGGCGATGGCAAAGCGGGCGCCGGGTGTCAGATGCAGCGCGATGTCGCCGCCGTTGTTCACATAAGCCCGTTCCAGCGGGGCAGCGGCGCAAAGCGCGGCAAGGATTTCCTCAGCCACCGCCCCGGCCACTGCCGCCATCGGCGTGACAAAGACCCTGTCGCCATGCGGCAAGGTCGCGGCCACCATGCGCTGGGCGATTACCCCGGAAGGACGTTCACCCACCGCGCGGCGCAAGAGCGGCAGCTCTGCGACCAATTCGGTCAGAACAGTTTCAAACCGCGCCACCGCCGCCTGAAAGGCCAGCGCCCGCGCCCCCGCCACGCCATCGGCCCCGATGACAAGATCAATCGGCCCGTGCTGCAGATGCAGCCGCTCCCCGTCGGGCAGAAGTCTTGCCACCGGACCTGCCATCAGTCGCCCCTGGTGCCCGACTTGCGCTGCCAGCTGTAATTGCCCGCGTCATGCGGGTGCGGGGCGGCCGGGTCATGCGGCACCCGGCGCAGGCCCGCACCACGCACCGCTTCGATCGGCTGGATATGCGACACATGACCGCCCATCGCTGCATAGTCGTCGCTGCGCAGCGTGAATTCAATGGGCGCCACCAACGCCGGCGTCGGCACATAGCCGAAGGAGTTCTCGGGCATGTCCATCACATCGACCATGACGGTGATGCCACCACCCGGCCAGACATAGGCCTCGGCCCCACCACAGCTGACATGGGTCAGCGCCTGTTTGACCGACCGGGTCAGCCGCACCGGGTTTTCCGTGACGCCCGCCCGCAGCGACCCGCCTGCCCCCCCCATGAACAAGACCGAACACAGCGAAGGCTCGCAGTTCTCGGCAATCTTTTCGGCCGTGGCGCGCAGGGCCGCCGAAGGTTCTGCGCGGCGCGGCACCAGATCGGCGTCGAGTTCGTAATAGGCCCAATGCTCGCCCGTGGTGGAAACCATCAGCAGCCGCAGGCCGGGCCAGGCCACCTTGGGATCAAAGGGCTTCAGGATTTCCAGCGCGTCGGTGATGTTGGTGCCGCCCCAGCCCAGCCCCGGTTCGGCCACCTGGAAATAGCGGCCGGGGGTCGAGCGGCGGCCCTTCATGCGGATGCCGGTCGGCGGCACGTTCAGCAGCTTGCCCGCCTGATGTTCCGAAAGAACGCCGGTGATATGGTCGTCGACCACCACCACCTCATCGACGAGCCCGGCCCATTGCTTGGCAAAGATGCCGATGGTGGCCGATCCGCAGCCCACCCGCATCAGGCGTTCCGGCACGCCGTCGATGATTGGCGGCTTGCCCGCCTGCACCACCAGACTGGGCCCGCCGTCGATGGTCATTTCCACCGCCTGCCGGTTGCACAGCCGCAAGAGCGCGTCGCAGGTGACGCGGCCTTCCTTCTTGGACCCGCCCGTCAGGTGATCGACCCCGCCCAGCGACAACATGCGCGAGCCGTATTCCGAAGTCATCACCAGACCAACCGGCTCTCCTTCGACGCGGACGATGGCGCCTTCGTGGCCAATATGGCGGTCGGTATCGATCTTCACCTTGACGCCGCAATAGCTGAAGATGCCCTCGGTCACGACCGTGACCATGTCCACGCCCCGGACTTCTTGCGACACGATGAAGGGGGCGGGCTTGTAATCGGGATAGGTCGTGCCCGCGCCCACCGCCGTGAGAAAGTTCCGCTCGCCGCGGATGATGTCGCCGTCCCAGTCAGCCGGATCTGCCCCGCCCAGAAAGGCCACCGCCGGCGCCCCGGTTTCCAGAACGGTGATCGGGTCCAGCCGCACCAGCGTGCCGCCATGATTGGCATAGCGGTCGCATGCACCGGCATTGCCATCGGCGATATAGCACATCACCGGGCAGGCATCGCAGCGGATCTTGCCGGGCGGGGGAAGGGTTTCTGCGTCGGACATGGCAAAGGTTTTCCCGTGTTCAGATCAATCGACGAAGGCGCGTTCAACAACAAAGGTGCCGGGCGCACTGTTGCTGCCTTCGGTCAGGCCATAGGCTTCCAGCGCCGCCTTGGTGTCGCGCAGCATGTCCATCGAACCGCAGATCATGCCGCGGTCATGGTCGGGGTGGATAGCGGGCACGCCCAGATCGGCAAACATCTTGCCCGAGGCCATCAGATTGGTCTGCCGTCCGCGCACCGGATAGTCATCCCGCGTGACCGAGGTGTAATGCACCAGCTGACGGCCCACCATCTCGCCCACGATTTCATCCGCGGCAAGGCTTGCCACCAGACGCTTGCCATAGTCCAGTTCCGCCACCTCACGGCAGGTGTGGCACAGGATGACCTGTTCGAACTTCTCATAGGTCTCGGGGTCGCGGATCAGGCTGGCAAAGGGGGCAATGCCCGTGCCGGTCGAGAACATGTAGACCCGCTTGCCGGGCAGAAGCGCGTCATTCACCAGCGTCCCCGTCGCCTTGCGCCGCATCAGCACCGTATCGCCTTCGCGGATCTTTTGCAGGTGTTCGGTCAACGGACCGTCGGGTACCTTGATCGAATAGAATTCGATCTCGTCATCCCAGGAGGGACTGGCGATGGAATAGGCGCGGAACACCGGACGTTCGGCATTCGGCAGGCCGATCATCACGAATTCCCCCGAGCGGAAACGGAAGGAGGCTGGCCGGGTGATGCGAAACCGGAACAGCCGGTCGGTGTAGTGTTCCACCAGGGTCACCTGCTGCGCAAACACGCCATCCGGGATGGCAAACGGCGTTCCCGCCGACACTTCGATGTTCATCAAAGCCTCCTGAAACGATCTGCATATTTGTTTGTATGCTAATGAAAATTCTGTCAAGCTGCTTTCCAGAGACTTCTTGAAAAACTGTCTGAAACGTTGAAGAATCCTTTTGGCAGGGGCTGAAGTTTTCGTTAGCCTACGAATGACTTATGCGGGAGGAACACAGATGTCGAAGCTTGTGATACGCAACGTCGGCCTGATGCTGTCGGGCCGGATGGAGGCGCCGATCCTTGAGGCGGATTGCCTGATCGCCGTCGATGGAAAGATCGAATCATGGGGGCGCGAGGCCGACCTTGACACCGAGGGCGCGACCACGGTGATCGACGCCCATGGCTGCACGCTGGCCCCCGGTCTGATCGACAGCCACATCCACCCGGTCGTGGGCGACTACACGCCGCGCCAGCAGCAGTTGAACTGGATCGACAGCACGCTGCACGGCGGGGTCACCACGCTGATTTCGGCCGGCGAGGTGCATATGCCGGGCCGTCCGCGCGACATCGTCGGGCTGAAGGCCATGGCGATTGCTGCGCAGCGTTGGTATGAAAACTTCCGCCCCTCGGGCGTCAAGGTGATGGCCGGGGCACCGGTGATCGAGCATGGCATGGTCGAGCAGGATTTCAAGGAACTGGCCTCGGCCGGGGTCAAGCTGTTGGGCGAAGTGGGCCTTGGCACCGTGAAAGACGGTAAGACCGCGCGCCAGATGGTGGATTGGGCGCGCAAATACGGCATCCAGAGCACGATTCACACCGGCGGCCCTTCGATCCCTGGCTCGGGCCTGATCGATGCCGACATGGTGCTGGAAACCGGCACCGACGTGATCGGCCATATCAACGGCGGCCATACCGCGCTGCCCGATGACCAGATCATCTGCCTGTGCGAAAGCTGCAAGGCCGGGCTTGAGATCGTGCACAACGGCAACGAACGCGCCGCCCTTCTGACGCTGAACACCGCGCGCGAGTTGAAGCAGATGGACCGGATCATCCTGGGCACCGACGGCCCTGCCGGGTCAGGCGTGCAGCCGCTGGGCATCCTGCGGATGATCTCGATGCTGTCCAGCCTTGGCAACATTCCGGCCGAAATCGCGATCTGCTTTGGCACGGGCAACACCTCGCGCCAGCGCGAACTGGACACCGGCATCATCGAAAAGGGCAAATGCGCCGACTTTGTGCTGATGGATCAGGCGCAGCATGCGCCGGGGCGCAACATTCTGGAATCGATCCAGTTGGGCAACCTGCCGGGGGTGGGCATGACGGTGATCGACGGGGTGGTGCGCAGCCAGCGCAGCCGCAACACGCCGCCTGCCGGTCGCGTCCCCGAAATCACCCTGCAGACCGAAGTCGCGCAGGGCGGCTCGGGCCACTGAACACAAAAGGGGCAGGCGCCGGGCCTGCCCCTTTGCGTCCTTGGGTGGGGCCTCAGCCTTGCAGCGCCTGCAGGACGGCGTCGGTCGGCGCCACCTCGGCAAACAGGAGCGCAAGGTTCATCAGCGTGGTGTCCTGCTCCAGCGCGGTCAGCGTCGCATTGGCATCCGAGACGAAAACCACGTCATAGCCATATTGCATGGCGTCACGCGCCGAGGATTCGCAGCAGCAATTCGTCATCGTGCCGGAAATGATCAGTGTGCGGATGCCGCGCGCCTGCAGGATGTCATGCAGATCACAGGTGCCGGTGATGAAGGCGCTGTAGCGGGTCTTGTCCACCACCAGATCGCCCTCGGCCACGTCCAGCCCGTCCCACAACTGCAGATCCGGCGCGTCGGGGGCAAAGGCCTCTTGCTGGCGCGCGGCGCGGTCAGGGTGCAGGAAACGTCGGTAGAAGGCATCCCAGAGCCGGGCCTCGTCGGGCCGCCAGGCAAAGCGGGTAAAGGCCACCATCCCCCCGGCCGCACGCAAGGCGCCCGAGATGGCGTTGATCTGCGGCACCACTGCGCGGGCGTCGGGCACCTCCAGCATCGCGCCGGGCCGCATGAAGCCGTTCTGCATGTCGATCACCAGATGCGCCGTTGTTTTCGGGTCGATCTGCTCCAGCAGGTGCAGCGGGCCGCGGGTGGCCAGATTGCGGGGCTGAAACGCGGCGGCCAGTTCATAACGCTGCATGGAGGGCTCCTTCTGGGGTGCGGGGTGCATGGGGGCTGGGGGCATCACAGATCCAGCGTGAGCTGTCCCTGCGGCCGGGCGCAACACAAGAGTATCTCGCCCGGCGGCGGCGGTTCCAGCGGGTCGGTGTCATAGGCCACCTCGCCGGACACAATGCGGCAGGCGCAAGTGCCACAGACGCCCGCCCGGCAACTGAATTCGGGTGTCAGGCCCTGTGCCTCGGCGAAATCCAGAAGCGAGGGCGTGGCAGCTGTCCAGACCGCGGTCTTGCCGGATCGGGCAAAGCTGACCACAGGGCCATCCGCGGCCACGGGGGCGGTTGCCACGGCGGCGGGGGTGGCAGGGCGGGGGGGCGAGAACACCTCGGTCCTGATATGCTCTTGCGCCACACCCAGACTGCGCAGGGCCGCTGTCTGGGCCGCCATGAACCCCGGCGGGCCACACAGGTAGACGTGGTAATCGTCCAGCGGCAAAAGGCGGCGCAGTGTTTCGCGGTCGATCAGGCCAAGGTGATGACAGCGCCCTGCCTGCAGATCAGCCTCGGTGCCATTGGCATAGGCGTGAAAGACCCGGATCAGCGGGTTGCCCTTGGCCAGACCCTCCACCTCGGCGGCAAAGGAATGTTCCTCCGCGTCATTGCAGGCATGCAGGAAGAACACCTCCCGCTGCCCCTCGCGGGCAAGGGTCTGCAGCATCGACAACGCGGGCGTGATGCCGATGCCCCCCGTCAGCAGCAGAACAGGGTTCGGCGCGTCTTGCAGCACAAACGTTCCCCGCGGCGCGCTGGCCTTCAGCACGGCCCCCACGGCAAGTTGATGCAGATGGCGCGACCCGCCTTGCCCGTCCTGCTCCAGCTTGACGGAAATGCGGTAATGACCAAGGTCATGGTTGGCCGAGGACAGGGTATAGGTCGCGATGTTGCGCCCCGGCAGGCCCAGCCATAGCGGCAGATGCTGACCGGCGCGGAACGCGGGCAGCGGCCCGCCATCAGCGGCGCGCAAGGTCAGGGACAGCACGTTACGGCTTTCGCGGTGCAGCGCGGCCACCACCAGATCAAGGCTGCCGCGCGCAATGTCCTGCAACGGGGCCGCGTCAGTCATGGAACACATAGGCGCCGTTGCCGGGGGCCGAGGCGTCTTCGGTGCGTTCCCGCTCCAGCAGTTCGGCGATGCGCTTGCGGTAGACCATCGGCCCTCGGTCAATGGCAATCCGGATCGGGCGGCGCTTTTGCGGGCGCTGTTCTTCGGCGTGAACGGCCTCCAGAATGGCCTTGTCCTCGCTGAAAGCGATTTCGAACATCCGGTCGATCTTGTGCGAGGCTTCTTCGGTGTCAATCGCTGTGTTGCGCAGGTGCATCCAGCGGTCGATGGTGTAATTCTCGTTCACCGGCGTCATGAAATGCAGCGCAAAGACACGCACGCCCCGGTCGCGCTCGTCCTCGCCGATCTGCAGCGCCGCATCGGCCGAGCCGAAGTCGATATAGGCCGTGCAGGGCAGATGCAGGTTGTAATAGTGCCAGCGGTCCACGTTGCCGGTAAAGCCACCGAAGGCCTTGAAGAACCCGATCGGCTCACCGTTGCGGATCCAGCGCCAGGCAACGATCGCCTCGCCATCGGTCGAGACATGGACCGGCACGTTTTCCGAGGCGGAATTGCCCAGCGTGGTCGGATGGACAAAGCTGACATGGGCCGGATCGACCAGATTTTCCGCCACGTTCAGATAGTTGGATTCGATGTGCAGCGCGCCGCCGTGGTGCATGTGCCAGGCCGGATCGTCGAACTGGGGCAGGGTAAAGATCTCATCGGGGTTGGCGCGGTCTTTCTGGCCCATCCAGATCCAGATGATGCCGTTGCGCTCCTCCACCGGATAGGCGTCGACATAGGCTGACGGCGGAACCTTGTCCTGTCCCGGCACCCGCACGCATTTGCCTTCGCTGTCAAAGGTCAGCCCATGATAGCCGCATTGCACGGTATCGCCGATCCGCTTGCCCTTGCTCAGCGGCAAGAGGCGGTGGGGGCACAGATCCTCCAGCGCGGCGACGCGGCCATCCTGCCGGCGGAACAGCAGCACCGCATCGCCCAGAATGACAAAACGGCGCAGTTGATCGTCGACCTCGGTCGACCAGGCGGCGACATACCATGCGTTGCGGACCAGTGTCGTCATCACGAGGCTCCCATAATACTTCGTAGACTAAGTAATTTCGGCAATCGTGATTCGGGTCAATTGAAATTTCGTGCACTAATCTTTTGGTCAGGCGGTGGCCCCCGCTCGAGCCGAGGGGCCGGGCAGGGGCGAGGCGCGGGTTTTGCGCCTGTCACGACAGGCCTGGCGCCGCCCGCAGCGGTTCCCATTGCAGGCCGGGCAGGTAACGGGCCGCCACCTGCCCGCCCTCCAGCGCGAAAAGATGCAGCCAACCGTTGTCAAATAGCTGCCGCACGCCATCGTGCTGGCGCAGGATGGCGGTGATCGCCTCGGTCGGGGCCTGGATCATCACCGACAGGCGCAGCGCCTCATGCGCGGGCCTGTCGCCGTCGTGCACCGCCTGCAACGGCAATCCGGCCCGCAACCGGCCGCCGTTGCCCTCAACCACGCCGATGCCGCCCACCACATTGTGGATCAGCTTGTTGCCTCCGCCAAAAAGCTGCGGGGCCACGGTTGATCCGTAATACTGCAGGCTGATCCAGCTGGCGACGACGACCGGGGCGGTCAGGATCAGCTCCAGCGTGGCAAAGCCCTTGTCCTGCCTGCAGTCATAGCTGTGCAGAAAGGCTCGCCCCTGCAGATCGCGGCCCGCCGTAACGCTGCGCGGGGCAGCGATGAAAGCGGCGCAACCTGCAAGACCCCATTCCGGCCGAACTTCGGCCCAGTCACGGGCGCGCCGGGCCAGATCCTCGGCCGTGGCGCCCGGCAGGCGCGGCGCGCGCTCGGCCCGCGCCTGTTTTCCGGCCCTGTCAAGCCAGGCCTCGGCCTGCGCAAGATCGGCGGCATGATCGGGGGTGGGCGTGTCGCGGAACAGGGCAACCCTGTCTGTCACCGTGTCATGCAGCCCTGGGACAAACAGTGTGTCCATGGGCAGCGACAGCCCCAGCGCAGGCAGACCCGCGCGGGTTTCGGCATCATTCAGCAGCGATGCCAGCAGGCGGGCCGATACTTCGCCGGTCTGGCCGCCGCAGGCCCCGCAGTGATAGGCGCTTTGGTGCGGGTTGTTCGTCACCTGCGCGCCGTGACCGATCAGCAGAACCAGCCGGGCGTGCCCTTCGGTCAGGCCCATCGCCCGCAAGACCCTGGCTGCCAGCTGGGCCTTCGCCTCGGGGGTCAAGCTGGGGTCAAGGCGCGGCATCGGCGCGGGCGGCAGACTTTCGGCACCAAGGCCCAGCGCATCGCGGATCAGCTTGCCGCCATAGGCCGGACCCGCCGCCTCGACAAAGGCAAAGGACGAAACGGCCGCCTGACGGAACCGGCCCCAGGCCCGCCGGGCCCGGGCCTTGATGCGGGTGGTGGCCTCGGTGGCGTCATCGCCATGGCTGGTTGCGGTGATGGCAGGAGAAAGCAGCGCCGGCAGATGCGCCTGCCGGTCGTCAGTGCCTTGGGGGCTATGGGCGACCGGCAGGCCGAAGAACCCGGCAAAGCCCAGCGTCTCGATCCGCTGATCCTGCCCTTCAAGGGCCCGCCGCAGAACCTCGGACCGCACGTCAATGCAAAAGGCCGCCTGCAACACCGGCCGCCCGACACGAGGCACCGGGCCAGAAAGCGCCGCCGCCAGCCGGCGCTGATGCGCCCGCTCTGCCGCCTCTTGCAGCACGCAATCCAGCACCTGATCGGGGCTGGGTACCAGGGGCAGGGCATGCGCGGCCAGTGTGGCCTGCCAATCCTGCCCAGCGGCGGGGCAATGGGCCAGCAGCGCCTCTTCCCAGACCAGCCGGATCGCCAGAAGATCGGTCAGCGTGGCATCAGTCCCGCCCGCAAGCTCGGCCTGCCACAAGAGCCAGCGCGCATGCATGGGCCAGCCACCCAGATCAACCAGCAGCCGGTGGAACACCGTCTCGGCCGAGTCGGCCGTCACCCCCAGCCGCTCGGCCGCACGCAGCACGGCGCGGTCGGCGCTGTCGGGCGCCTCGGCCACATGGGCGCAGAACCCGGCCAGACCGGCGATTTCGGGCGTCAGGTCATGCGTGGCCCATTCCCGCCAGGCCGCAAAGGCGCCGGTCCCGGGGCGCGGTGTCCAAAGCGCCTGACCGCGATCGAAGAACCCAGCCGCCCAAAGGCCAAAGCTGCGAGAGATTACGGCAGGCCAGTCGATCCCCGTCTTGCGCGCCACAAGTTCGGCCACGGTCGGCAGGGCCACGGGCGCGGGCGCCGGGGCATGCATCCGCGCCTTGAGCAAGGCAAGGTCGCGCGGCTTGACCGGCGAGGGCGAGGCGATCAGCGCGCCGGCAAGGTCATCGTCGGTGATCTCGCCCGCAGTCACCCTGGCAGCCAGATCGGCGCGCGGCAGGGTCAGCCCTGTCCCCGCCACGCGGCCCAGCCGGGCAGAGGCCTTGGCCAGATCTTCACCGGTCTGGCCAAGGAAGGGGTTCACCGCAACCGTGGCGTCCAGCGGAAAGGCGGGGGGGATGGCGCGCGCCGCCGCCTCGGCTGCCGTCAGAAGCCGCGAAGCAAGGGATGGCGCAATCTGGCTGTGCTTGAGAAACATCAAAGCCTCCTCGGATCAGGATTTCAGGGGCAACCGGAAGCCGCCGATCATGCGGTCCA
>JALQYS010000380.1 GCA_023254015.1 Paracoccaceae bacterium | reverse complement strand
CAGCAGCGCCTCGATTTCGGCGATGTGCTGGGCGCCGGGGCCGCTGGCATCGCCCTCGGCAATCGCGGCGGCGATGGTCAGGCCGTAGTGGCCGGCGAAATAGCCATAGGCATCGTGATAGACGACCAGCGGTTTGCCTTGCGCCGGGGCAAGGCTGGCGGCAATTTCGGCGTCCAGCGCGGCTAGGTCCGCCTGTGCCTGCGCGGCATTTGCGGCATAGGTCGCGGCGTTTTCAGGGTCCAGCGTCGAAAGCTCGGCCGCGATCAGTCCCAGCCAGTGGCTGGCATTCGACGGGTCAAGCCAGGCATGCGGGTCAACCCCTTCGTGGGCATGGCCGTCATGGTCTGCGGCGTGGTCGTCATGGCCGGCTTCGGGCGTTTCATGGCCGTGATCATGGGCCGCTGCCGCGCCGAAATCCTGACGGAAGGTGCCCTCGGCCTGCAAGAGCCGCAGCTGCCGCGCGGTGCTGATACCCTCCAGCGTTCGGTCCAGCCAAGGCGTCATCTCGGGCCCGATCCAGACCACCAGATCGGCCTCTTGCAAGCCCGCCGCCTGACTGGGCCGCATCTGGAAGGAATGGGCATTTGCGCCCTTTTCCAGCAGCAACTCCGGCTGGCCCAGATCGCCCATCACCTGCGCCACCAGCGCATGCACCGGATGGATATCCGTCACCACCCGCGGCACCTCGGCCATCGCGGGCGCGGCCAGGGGTGCAGCCAGTCCAAGGCTGGCAACGGCAAGGGATATGATATACCGCATGAGAACGACCTTTGACTTTCGGATCAGGGGTGATATGTATGTTAGACTATAACAAGTCAAGGCCTGCCATGACCCCCCGCCCGCATGCCGAACCCTGTCCCGGCTGCCAGACCCCCGATCTGGCCTTTGCCACCCACGACCATAGCCACTGCCGCAGCGATGCCCTCGCCCGCGCCGAAGAGCTTGCGGCGGCCCGTGGCCTGCGCTTTACGCCGGTGCGGCGGCGGGTGCTGGAGATCCTGCTGGAGGAACACAAGGCGATGGGGGCCTATTTCGTCTTGAACCGCCTTGCCGCCGAAGGGTTCGGCAATCAGCCGCCTGTTGCCTATCGCGCGCTGGAGTTCCTTGAGGATCAGGGCTTTGCCCACCGTATCCGCCGGCTGAACGCCTTTGTGGCCTGCATGCATCCGGGCGAGGCGCACCTGCCCGCCTTCCTGATCTGCCGCGCCTGCGACGTGGTGGCCGAGGCCCCCGCCACCCCGGTGATCGAGGCGCTGCAGCGCGCCGCCGCGCCGACCGGATTTGCCCTTGAGCGCGCCAATATCGAAGCCGTCGGCCTGTGCCCGGCCTGTCACGAGGCCGGACAATGACCGATGCCCTGCTTGCCGCCGATCGCCTCTGCGTCCGTTTTGGCGGGGTTGAGGTGCTGCATGACATCACGCTTGCGGTGCGCCCGGCCGAGATCGTGACGATCCTTGGCCCGAACGGCTCGGGCAAGTCGACGCTGATCCGGGCGCTTCTGGGGATCGTGCCGCTTGCCCATGGTCAGGTGGTTCGCGCGCCGGGCCTGCGTCTGGGCTATGTGCCGCAGAAACTGGCGGTGGACCGGTCGATGCCGATGACCGTGCGGCGGTTCCTGTCGCTGCCGGTGCGGGTCAGCGATGCGGCGGCGGCGGCGGCGCTGGCCCGTGTCGGGGTGGCGGGGATCGAGGCGCGGCAGATGGCGGCGCTTTCGGGCGGGCAGTTCCAGCGCGTGCTTCTGGCCCGCGCGCTGCTGTCGGAGCCGCAGCTTTTGATACTGGATGAACCGACGCAAGGGTTGGACCAGCCCGGCGAGGCAGCCTTTTACCAGCTGATCGAAGCCGTCCGGCGCGATACCGGGGCGGCTGTGCTGATGGTCAGCCATGACCTGCATGTCGTCATGGCCGCCTCGGACCGGGTGATCTGCCTGAACGGCCATGTCTGCTGCGAAGGCACGCCGCGCGTGGTGTCGAACGCGCCGGAATACCGGGCGCTGTTCGGCCTTGGCACCAAGGGGGCGCTGGCGCTGTATCAGCACGCCCATGACCATGCCCATGACCACGATCACGGCCATGGGCACGACCATTCCCACCCTCATCACCACCACGAGCCTCATCATGCTGGATGACTTTACCACCCGCGCGCTTCTGGCCGGGCTTGGCGTTGCGGCGGCCACTGGCCCCTTGGGCAGTTTCGTGGTCTGGCGCCGGATGGCCTATTTTGGCGATGCCACCTCGCACGCCGCCATTCTGGGGGTTGCGCTGGCGCTGGCGCTGCAACTGCCGCTGACGCTTGGGGTGCTGGGCGTGGCGTTGGCCATGGCGATGACGGTGTCCTCGCTGGCCGCCCGGGGCTGGGCCATGGATACCACGCTGGGCGTGCTGGCCCATTCGGCGCTGGCCTTTGGCCTTGTGGCGATTTCCTTTGTGCCGGGCGTGCGGACCGACCTTTCGGCCTATCTCTTTGGCGACATCCTTGTGGTGTCGCGCGCCGATCTGGGGCTGATCTGGGGCGGGGCGGCTGTGGTGCTGGGGCTTTTGCTGTGGCGCTGGCAGGCGCTCTTGACGGCCACGCTCTCTGAAGAGCTGGCCCATGCCGCCGGGCTCAATCCCAACCGAGAGCGGCTGGTGCTGACGGTGGCGCTGGCGCTGGTGGTGGCGGTGGCGCTGAAGGTGGTCGGGGCGCTCTTGATCGCGGCCATGCTCATCATCCCCGCGGCCGCGGCGCGCGCGCTGGCCCGAACGCCTGAAACCATGGCGCTTCTGGCGGCCATCATCGGGGGGCTGGCGTCCTTTCTTGGCTTGCAGCTGTCGCTGTGGCAAGACACCGATGCCGGCCCGTCGATCGTGGCCTCGGCCGCCGTGATCTTTGCCCTTGCGGCGGCCTGGGGCCAGCGGCGCCGGGCCTGAGCCTGCCCAGGAGAGGACCGATGCCCTTTGCCCGCCTTCCCCCGCCACCCTATTGGGTGGTCACATTTTCCAGCCAGCGTCGTGACGGCGATCATGGCTATGCCGCGATGGCCGACCGCATGGTTGAGCTTGCTGCCCAGCAGCCGGGCTATCTGGGTCACGAAAGCGCGCGGGGGTCAGATGGCTTTGGCATCACCAATTCCTATTGGACGGATGCCGACAGCATCCGCGCCTGGAAGCGCCACATCGACCATCTGCAGGCGCAGGAAAAGGGCCGGGCTGACTGGTATTCGGCCTATGCCGTCCGGGTTGGCCGGATCGAGCGGGCCTACGGCATGGCGCTGCCCGAATAGAGCCGCCCCGATCAGGCGTTATCCTTCGTCCCGCAGCAACATCAGCAGCGCCAGCACCGTCAGCGCAACCCCGCCCAGCACCAGCGCGGGCGGCGCGGTCTTGCCCAGAGCGATTTCCCACAGGATCACCCAGGACGGCACCAGATAGGTATAGGCCATGACCTTGGCCGAGGGCAGGCGCAGCGTGGCGTATTGCAGCAGGACGAAGGTCATCGAACTGGCCGCAACCGAGACATAGATCAGGCAGATCCAGACAATTGCCGGCATGGCGGCCCAGTCGGTCTCGATCACTTCGCGCCAGCCCCACAGGACCAGAAGGACGAACCCGGCGACCATCATGCCAAAGGTGAAAACCACCGCAGGCTCGCCCCGGTTCAGTTTTCGCACCATCGGGGCATAGATGGCATGGGCGACGCAGCCCCAGAAATAGATGATTTCGCCCTCGCCGATCTGGAACCGGAAAAAGGCGGCCAGATCGGCGCGGAAGATCACCCAGAGCGCGCCCAGGGCGCCCACGGTCAGGGCAAGGGCCATGCGCGGTGTGGTGATCTGGCGCAACAAGAGCCAGCCGAACCCGGCTGCCATGATCGGGGTCAGGGTAAAGACGGCGGCGGTGGAAATCGCCTCGGCCGTCTGCAGGCCCTTGAACATCAGAACGAAATAGGCGGCCAACAGCCCGCCCAGCACCACATAGCGCCAGGGGGCAACCCAGGTGCTGCGCGGAATTCCCGTGGTGGCCAGGGCCGCCGCCCCCACCAGCGATCCGGCCAGGGCAAAGCGCAAGACCGTCAGCGCCGCCGGCGAGACATAGGGTGCGGCAATGGCGCCAAGGCTGAACGATCCCGCGACAAGCGCGGAAAAGGCCAGCATCGCCAGATGGCCAAGCTGGCCTTGGGTCAGTTGCATGTCTCGATCCTGTCTTTGACGTCCGGCTCGGCCCTTGCAAAAAGGGGCCGCCGCGCGATACGCAATGGATCGGCCTCTTGACCGCGAATGTCAAACGGCTGGCGCGTCAAACGGCTGGCGCAAAGGGCCCCGATCCTTGCCACAAGCTGCCGGCTTTGGCCCGACATTCCTTGACTCTCTGTTTCATCCGGCGTATCGGCATCCCTGAATTCCCCGGAGGCCCATGCTTCCGGTCCTTTGCCCTTTGCGAAGGATCGCCATCTGCCAGCGCGTTGCGCCCGCAGGTGCCGTATCGCTTTGGGCTTGGGATGACTGTCCGCCGCCCCCTGTGGGGCAAAACCGCGAAAAAGGGTGCGCCGATGTTTGAGAGCCTTTCCGAACGCCTTGGGTCCGTCTTTGACCGGCTGACCAAGGCCGGCGCGCTGTCCGAGGCGGATGTGGATGCCGCGCTGCGCGAGGTGCGGGTGGCGCTCTTGGAGGCCGACGTCTCCTTGCCCGTCGCGCGGGATTTCATCAAGGCGGTGAAGGTCAAGGCAACGGGGCAGGCGGTGACGAAATCGGTCACCCCCGGTCAGCAGGTCGTCAAGATCGTCCATGACGAGCTGGTGCATGTGCTGGCCGGAGAGGGCACGCCGGATGCGCTGAAGATCGACAACCCGCCGTCAGCGATTCTGATGGTGGGTCTGCAGGGCTCGGGCAAGACCACGACCACGGCCAAGCTGGCCAAGCGGCTGAAGGAAAAGAACGGCAAGAAGGTGCTGCTGGCATCGCTTGACACCAACCGCCCTGCGGCGATGGAGCAGCTGGCGATTCTGGCCGGTCAGGTGGGCGTGGACAGCCTGCCGATCGTCAAGGGCGAAACCGCCGTGCAGATCGCCAAGCGGGCGAAGACCCAGGCCACGCTGGGCGGCTATGACGTGCTGTTCCTGGACACCGCCGGCCGTCTGCACATTGACGAAGTGCTGATGGACGAAGTGCAGGCCGTCCGCGATATCGCCCAGCCGCGCGAGACGCTTCTGGTGGTCGACGGGCTTACCGGTCAGGATGCGGTGAATGTCGCCACGGAATTTGACGGCAAGGTTGGCATCTCGGGCGTCGTGCTGACGCGGATGGATGGCGACGGTCGCGGCGGGGCTGCGCTGTCTATGCGGGCCGTCACCGGCAAGCCGATCCGCTTTGTCGGCCTTGGCGAAAAGATGGACGCGCTGGAGACCTTCGAGGCCGAGCGTGTGGCAGGCCGCATCCTTGGCATGGGCGACATCGTCGCGCTGGTTGAAAAGGCGCGCGAGACCTTTGAGGCCGAGCAGGCCGAACGCATGGCCAAGCGCTTTGCCAAGGGCCTGTTCAACATGAACGACATGCGCACCCAGCTGGAGCAGATGCTCAAGATGGGCGGGATGCAGGGGCTGATGGGCATGCTGCCCGGCATGGGTGGCATGGCGGCAAAGGCCGAGGCGGCGGGCTTCAACGACAAGATGCTGAAGCACCAGATCGCGCTCATCAACTCGATGACCAAGAAGGAACGGGCCAATCCCGATCTGCTGGCGGCCAGCCGGAAAAAGCGCATCGCGGCCGGGGCCGGGCTGGATGTGGCCGATCTGAACAAGCTGCTCAAGCAGCACAAGCAGATGGCCGAGATGATGAAGAAGATGGGCAAGGGCGGCATGCCCGACATGTCCAAGATGTCGCCCGAGGAACTGGCCGCTGCCGCCAAGGGCGTGAAGGAAGGCATGGGCATGGGCGGGGGCTTCCCCGGATTGCCGCGTGGCCTTTCGCTGCCTTCGGGCCTGTCGGGGCTTATGAAGAAGAAATGAGCCTGACCGTCGCGCCTTCGCTGGCTGGTGTGCCCGTCCTGGAAACGGAACGGCTGCGGCTGCGCGGGCCGAAGCTGTCGGATTTCGAGACTTATGCCGCTTTCACGAGTTCGCCCCGCGCGGCCTTTGTCGGGGGGGCGGTGCCGCGGGTGCAGGCGTGGCGGGCCTTCGGCCATCTGACCGGGCATTGGGCCTTGCGCGGCTATTCGATGTTCATCATCGCCGACAAGGCCACCGACGCCCCCTTGGGCATGTCTGGCCCCTATTTCCCCGAAGGCTGGCCCGAGCCGGAAATCGTCCGGCGCGGACACCTCTATCTGGCACAACCGCCGCTCTACCGTCTCACGGCGGGCAAAGAGAGCGCCTATGCCCGTGATGACGCGCACCGCGCGGAACTGGAAGCCACCCTATTCAAGGGCAAAAAGGTCGAAGTTGGCCGGTTCAAGGGCCTTGGCGAAATGAATCCGCAGCAGCTGCGTGAAACGACCATGGACCCCGCCAAGCGCAGCCTGCTGCGCATCACCCTGCCCCCTGAATACGAAGGCCGGGCAGCGGTCAAGGACCTAGTTGACCGACTGATGGGGCGTGATCCGGCGCAGCGTTTCATGTTCATCCAGAACCGTGCGGCGGAAATCGATCCGGAGCTGATTGACGCCTGATCCCCACAAGGGGGTGCAAGCGCCTCTTGCCAGCCATTGCGAAGCGACTTATCCCCTGCGCTTAACCGCTCGATTAAAAATACAGGGAGTTCCCATGCGCTTTGAAGGTACCAGCAACTATGTCGCGACCGATGACCTCAAGGTTGCTGTAAACGCCGCGGTGCTGCTTCGCCGCCCTCTGCTGGTCAAGGGTGAACCCGGCACCGGCAAGACCGTTCTGGCGCATGAAATCGCCAAGGCCGTCAATGCCCCGTTGATCGAATGGAACGTGAAGTCGACAACCAAGGCGCAGCAGGGCCTGTACGAATACGATGCCGTCGCCCGCCTGCGCGACGGCCAGCTGGGCGATGAACGCGTCCACGACATTCGCAACTACATCAAGAAGGGCAAGCTGTGGGAGGCTTTCACCTCGGAGCAATTGCCCGTCCTGCTGATCGATGAAATCGACAAGGCCGACATCGAGTTTCCGAATGACCTGCTGCAGGAACTCGATCGCATGTCGTTCGACGTTTACGAAACCCACGAAACGATTGCGGCCAAGGATCGCCCGATCGTGGTGATCACGTCGAAC
>JALQYS010000181.1 GCA_023254015.1 Paracoccaceae bacterium | reverse complement strand
AAGAAGCAGGTCTCGCCTCCCGTCGCGGCGCGGCGCAGTGCGAGGCGGTGATGTTCGCGCTTGGCCACCGGCAGGCAGTAGTACTGCGGTTTGATCCCGCCCACGAGGAGGTGGTTGCGGTTGATGATCAGGTGGTGGGTGGTGATGGTGGCGCCAAGGTTCGGGCCGCCGGCGCGGGCGTAATCGGCGCCTTCCTGCGTCGTGATATGTTCCATTACCAAGCGCAATTCGGGCAAGCGGCGGCGCAGCGGATCCAGCACCGTGTCGATGAACACCGCCTCGCGGTCGAAGATGTCGACCTCGGGTGTCACGACCTCGCCATGGGTGCACAGGGGCAGGCCGATCTGGGCCATCTTTTCCAGAACCGGCATCACCCGGGCAATGTCGCGCACCCCGCCGTGGCTGTTGGTCGTGGCGCCCGCCGGGTAAAGTTTGACCGCCTTGACCAGGCCTACGGCATGGGCGGCGGCCACATCGGCCGGGTCGGTATCCTCGGTCAGGTAGAGCGTCATGAGCGGTTCGAACTGCGCGCCTTCGGGCAGGGCAGCCAGAATGCGCTCGCGGTAGGCGGCGGCCTGATCGCCCGTCACCACCGGCGGCACGAGGTTCGGCATGATGATAGCGCGGGCGAAGTGGCGGGTGGTTTCCGGCAGGACGGCGCGCAACATCGCGCCATCGCGCAGATGCAGGTGCCAGTCGTCGGGGCGGCGGATCGTGAGGCTTTGGGTCATGGGGAGTGGCAATACGCCAAAGCGGGCCTGCTTTCCAGCCCGCAGCGAGGGCCTGCGCCGTTTTCCCCTTCCGGTTTGCGCGTCTGATGGGCCGGGCGGGAGCGATTGTGCAAGGCGCGCCATCGGCGTTGCTGGCCGTTCAGCCGCCCGGGCGGCAGCTGGCCGAATCGCAAGGGGCCGCGCTCGGAACCGTCGGCTATTTCTCGCCCGTCAGCCGGGCGAGGCGCCGGGCGAAATGCGGCGCCTTCAGCCGGCGGGTGACCGAGCGGCAGATCGCAATGGCCCGGCCGCGCTTGCGGGCGTTTTCCGCCTTTTCCAGAAGCGCCTTCAGATAGGGCGCATAGGACCGCCGCTTGCGCCAGATCTCGGCATAGGCGCGCGGGGTCAGCGCACCCTCCATCGCCAGCGTCACAAGGCGCGGCAGAACCCCCATCGATCGCAGGGCGAATTCGATCCGCTCGCCCATCAGCGGGGCCGACAGGCGGGTAACCCAAGGGGCGCGGAACAGCGCCGAATGCATCGCCTCTTCGCGCAAGCTCAGGTCGTGGATCACCACAACCTTGTCCGCGCCTTCCAGCATTTCCGGCGCGTAGCCATAGCGCGAGGTGAAATCCAGCCGCCGGGCGCCCAGGGTGCGGCGGTCCCAAGACACCTCGGGGCCGGCCAGCGTGGCGCGCGGGTTCAAGGCCAGCACCTGCGCGCCCGGCGCCGCCACGGCATAGGCGCAGGCGGCGTGACCGCCATGGCCGTGGCCATAGAACAGCACGCGGTCGAAATCCTCGAAGAAGGCGTCATCCACCAGCCGGTCGAAATAGCGGTAAACCGCCGGGTCGCGATACCAGGTCTCGCCATCGGCGATCAGGCAAAGGTGCGACCAGCCCTGTTCGGCCGCGATCCTGTGGCCCCAGGGCATGGCGCCGGGATTGGCCAGCAGCGGGTCCAGCCGCTCAAACGTGACCAGCAGGCAGGGCCCGGCATCTTCGAACAGCGCCCAGTGCCGGCTGCCCACGGTTTCGAAATGACCCTCGTCCGCCGTCAGCTCATCAAGCCTGCGGAATAGCGCCTCACGCGGAGAGGGGCCGTCGGCTTGTGGCGGTTCGGGCAGGGTCTCGGCCATGGGGATTGCGTCGCTGGGCATAGGTCACACGGGGGTTGGGCCGCATCTGCGGCCGAATCAAAGCCTGCCCAGCCAGCACACGCACCGCTTGGACGCACCGTTTTTCCAGGCGCGCGGGCCGACAGGGCAACAAGCCTGCATTGTCCCGCAGCGTCATGGGCGAAGCAAGGCAAGATCAAGGCGCTTTGAGGCACAGAGGCGAACAGTCTGGCGGCATTGTTTCGCAAGGGGCGAGTTGGCCAGGTCAGCCCGCGCCTAAGCCCCGGGTTTTCTGACCGCCGGCTGCTGAAACACCCGCAACGGCGCTGCCCCCGCCATGTCCAGCGCGCGCGAGGGTGGGCACATCAGAAGCCGACCGAACAGGGCCCGCCACGGCTCTTGCTCCATCAGGGTGGCAAAGCGGTCTTGCCGCCAGCGGACCGCCGCGCGGTGCAGCCCGGCCAGCACCGGATCGGCCTGCAGCGCCTCGCGCAACGGGCGGCTGTCCAGCCCAAGGATGGACCGGTCCTCGACCTCGCACAGGTTGCGTTCCACCCAATAGCCCATGTCAAAGCCCGAGGCCTCGCGGTTGGCGCGGCCGCGGTCGCATTTCACCACATAGCTTTCCATGGCGCCCAAGGCATAGTGGTTCAGCTGGACAAGGCCATAATTGACGCGGGTAAAGTCGGAAAAGATTCGCTGGCCCTGCGCCAGATCGGCCACCTCACGGCCCGAGCCGTCGAACCAGCGGGCAAGCTGGCCGGGGGCGGGGCTGCGCGGCCGGTGGACGCCCAGCTTGCGCCAGTGCCCGTCGTTGCGGAAAAGTGTCTTGAACAACTGCGCCCGCCAGGGCCAGGCCAGCGTGGCCGGGGCCGCGCGGGTGAAGGTTTCGGTGACCGGCCGGTCGTCAAAGCCAACCACCCCGGCATTGCCGAACATCCGCCAGGTCAACGTGATCGCATCGGCCTTGGGCAGAGTGGCCATGAGGGCGGCAAGCGTGCGGTCGCCGACATGGATGTTCACGAACTCGTCGATGTCCAGGAACAGAACCCAGTCCGCAGCCTGCTTGAGCGGGTGGCGGTCGGCCGCCTTCAACAGCGCCCATTGCGGCCCTTCCTCATGCGGGCCGTCGTTGCGGACATGGGTCAGCCAGCCCATGGCCTGCAGCCGGTCCAGCATGGCATCGGTGCCGTCGCTGCAATCGTTGGAATAGACAAGGAAATCGGTAAAGCCCAAGGCACGGTGATGGGCCAGCCATTCGATCAGGAAGGCCCCTTCGTTCTTGACCCCAAGGATCGCCAGCGCCCGCATTGTCACCCTTTCGCGCGCCGGCGGATGTTGGTTGCCTCCGGCGGGAGTATTTGGGCCAAGAGGAAGGGCCAAGGAAAGGGGAAATCGCGTCCTTCCCCGCCCTCCTACCTTGCCCCCCTTCCTTGGTCGTATGCGACACCGCCCGCGCTTGACCGCGCGGGGCGGGGCCGCCAACGTGGGCGCGGCTTTGAGGGAGGCCCGTTCATGTCCGATCTGCCAGGCTCGATTGACGCTGTCGAGACGCTTTTGGAAGGCGAGGGCTATGTGGCCTCGCGCGCGCTCGCGACCGTGGTGTTCCTGTCCTTGAAACTTGGCAAGCCGCTCTTTCTGGAAGGCGAGGCCGGCGTGGGCAAGACCGAGATCGCCAAGGTTCTGGCCGCCGCACTTGGCCGCCGACTGATCCGCCTGCAATGCCATGAGGGGCTGGATGCCGGATCGGCAGTGTCAGAGTGGAACTTTGCCGCACAGATGATAGCCATTCGCGCGGGCGAGGCGGCGGGCCGGGCGGGCGTCTTTTCCGAGGATTTCCTGATCGAGCGCCCGCTTCTGGCGGCCATGCGCCCCCAGCCGGGTGGCGCGCCTGTCCTGCTGATCGACGAGTTGGATCGCGCCGATGAACCCTTCGAGGCCTTCCTTCTGGAGGCGCTGTCGGATTTCCAGGTGACGATCCCCGAACTGGGCACCGTCAAGGCCCCCGAACCGCCGATCGTCATCCTTACCTCGAACCGCACGCGCGAGGTGCATGACGCGTTGAAGCGGCGCTGTCTGTATCATTGGGTGGATTATCCGGCCTTTGACCGCGAATTGGCGATCCTGAAATCCCGCGTGCCGGAAGCCGCCGAAACCCTGACGCGCGAGGTCGTCGCCTTTGTGCAGGCGCTGCGGGGGGAGGATCTTTTCAAGCGCCCTGGGGTGGCCGAAACCATTGACTGGGCGAAGTGCCTGCTGGCGCTGGATGTCATCGCGCTTTCGCCTGAGGTGATTTCGGACACCTTGGGGGCCATCTTGAAATACCAAGACGACATCCAAAAGCTGAACGGGTTGGAGGCGACGAAGATCCTGAACGAGGTAAAGAAGGCCTTGGCATGATCTGTGCCGCCCCAGCCTGGGCAATCCTGCGATGACGGCCGCGCTGCCAGAAACCGGGTGTCTGTCCGAAAACATT
>JALQYS010000153.1 GCA_023254015.1 Paracoccaceae bacterium | reverse complement strand
TGACCACCGGACACCGCAGCCTGGAAAGCCGGCATGCCGCGTTCGGCGATGAACCTGGCTACGGCCGCAACGCCCGCATCGAGGGCGCGATGACCGAGGGTCAGCGGGTGCTTCTGGTCGAGGATCTGACGACGGATGGCGGCTCGAAACTGTCCTTCGTGGACGCCATCCGCGAGACGGGCGCCACCTGCGCCCATACGGCTGTGATCTTCTACTACGGCATCTTCCCCGAGACGACGCAGCGGCTGGCCGACCATGGCGTGGCGCTGCATCACCTTTGCACCTGGTGGGATGTGCTGGCCGAGGCGCGCACGCAAGGATCGTTCGACGCGGGAACGCTGGCCGAGGTGGAAAGCTTTCTGAACGATCCCCGCGGCTGGCAGGCCGCCCGCGCCAGGTAAGAGACTTTCGCGCCCCGACGTGTCAAAAAGATGGGGGCGACGCGCCCAGGCACAAGGAAGGAAGGGGGCGGCGCGCCCCCTTGGCGGGATTGTGTCAATCCCGCCCACCCCTGCGGAGTATTTGGGGAAGGGCAAATGCCTGGTGGATCGCTTTGTGGGAAGTTTGGGGATAAGTTGCGGGGCCAAACCTGCGCGACTTGATCCTTTGCGACATGACGACAAGATGTGGTAGGATCCCCCGACAAGACAACAACCAAGGCCCGGACTTCGGGCGGTTATCCCCAGACTTTCCCCGATTGCCGTCGCGGCCTCGCATGGTCTATCAGGGGTCGGTCCCGAGGAGCATCATGAACGAAATCGCCCGTCTGCCCGTTGCCAATCCCGCCCCTGCCGAAGCCGAGACCCTGCCCCACAACATCGAGGCCGAGCAGCAGCTTCTGGGCGCGATCCTGACCAACAACGATGTCTATGACCGTATCGCGGCCCTGGTGAAGGCCGAGCATTTCTTTGACCCGGTCCATGCGCGCATCTTCGAAAAGGCCGCCGCGAGGATCCAGAAGAACATGCTGGCCTCGCCCGTCACGCTGAAGCCTTATTTCGAAGAGGACGAGGGCCTGCGCGAATTGGGCGGGCCGGCCTATCTGGTGCGTCTGGCCGGGGCTGCGATCTCGGCCTTTGCGGCGCGCGACTATGCCCAGATGATCTATGACCTTGCCGTGCGCCGCGAGCTGATCTCGCTTGGCCGCGAGATTTCGGCCAAGGCCGCCAAGGTGGACCTTGCCTCGGAACCGCGCGAGCAGATCACCGAGGCCGAGCAGGCGCTTTACAAGCTGGGCGAACAGGGCGTGGCCGAGCGCGGGTTTCAGTCCTTCCTGAAGGCCGCGGTCGAAGCGGTGAATGTGGCCAACGCCGCCTATCAGCGCGGCGGCGGCCTGTCGGGCATCTCGACCGGCCTGGTCGATCTGGACAAGAAGCTGGGCGGTCTGCACCCCTCCGACCTTCTGATCCTTGCCGGCCGCCCCTCGATGGGCAAGACCTCGCTTGCCACCAACATCGCCTTCAACGTCGCCAAGGCCTACAAGCGCGGCCGCACCCATGACGGCACCGAAGGCGCGGTAGAGGGCGGGGTTGTGGGCTTTTTCAGCCTTGAAATGAGCGCAGAACAGCTGGCCGCGCGGATCCTGTCAGAGGCCTCGGAAGTGCCATCGGAACAGATCCGGCGCGGCGACATGACCGAACAGGAATTCCGCCGCTTTGTCGATGCCGCCAAATCACTGGAGTCCTGTCCGCTTTATATCGACGACACGCCCGCCCTGCCGATCAGCCAGGTCGCTGCGCGGGCCCGGCGGCTGAAGCGGACGCATGGGCTGGACGTGCTGATGATCGACTACCTGCAGCTTCTGAAGGGCTCGTCGAAATCGGGCGACAACCGCGTGCAGGAGGTGTCGGAAATCACCCAAGGCCTGAAGGCCATCGCCAAGGAGCTGAACATCCCGGTCATCGCCCTGTCGCAGCTGTCGCGTCAGGTCGAAAGCCGCGAGGACAAGCGCCCGCAACTGTCTGACCTGCGCGAATCCGGCTCGATCGAACAGGACGCGGACGTGGTGATGTTTGTCTACCGCGACGAATATTACAAGGAACGCGAAAAGCCCGGCGATCACGAGCTGGAAAAGATGGCCGCATGGCAGGCCACGATGGAGCAGGTGCATGGCAAGGCCGAGGTCATCATCGGCAAGCAGCGCCACGGGCCGATCGGCTCAGTCGAGCTGTCCTTCGAGGGCAAGTTCACCCGGTTCGGCAACCTCGCCCGCAGCTGGCAGGGCGATGGCGGCGACGTCGGGTTCTAGGCCCGCCGCGGGGGCTCTTGCGCCCTGATGGCACTTCCAGTCCGCAGGATGCAGCGCTGCCCGTGCCCCCGATCCGTGGCAACGCCGCCGAGCGGAGGCTCGATGCCCCCCGAGGCGGCCGCCGTTTTCAGAAATTCCTCTTGACCCCACGGCCCCGCCTGTCAAAACCCCTGCCCATGTCTACAGCGCATCTCACCATCGATCTTGACGCCATCGCCGCCAACTGGCGCGCGCTTGACCGTGCCTCGGCCTCTGGCGTGCAGACGGCCGCCGTTCTCAAGGCCGATGCCTATGGCCTTGGGGCCCGGCGTGTCGCGCAGGCGCTGGCCCGTGCCGGGGCGCGGCGCGTTTTCGTCGGGTCCATCTATGTTTTGTTCGCCATGATGATCTGGGTCGGGTGCATGGGAGGATGCAGCTACGTCAATGTGATAGTCAAAATTCAGCGGGCGGAGAATCTGATGCGGACCGAGAAGGAGCTCGCGATCATGATACTCATGATGTTCAACGACTTCGGGATCTTGCTAGCTTCAGTGTTCGCTCTCATTCTGAACTTGACCGTGTTCAAGTCTGCCGCATGAACTATTAACTCACATCTATGGGGTTTTGGGGTTTTGGGG
>JALQYS010000117.1 GCA_023254015.1 Paracoccaceae bacterium | reverse complement strand
GCAATGGCGCCTATATTGGGCAGAAGGTCGCCCAGATAATGCAGCCGGTCGGCCGCCACCACCTTTGACCCGGTGCGCCGCGCGACATGGCCCTGCCACAGCACCAGACCCAGCGTCAGCGCCACCGAAAGGGACATCACAAGAATGCCGTGCTCTTGCGCCTGCAGGGGGGCGGCTTGCGGGGCCAGCAGGCGCTGAGCGGCGGCAAAGGCGATGATCCCGGCTGAAATCAGGATGAAGAGCGACTGTCCCAGCGCGGCCAGATCCTCGGCGCTGGTGTGGCCAAAGGCGTGATCCTCATCGGCGGGCTTTGCGGCATAGATCAGCGCGGCCATGGCCGCGAGCGACATCATCAGGTCCATCGCGCTGTCGGCCAGCGAGGCGGCAACCGACAGCGCGCCGGTCTCTCCCAAGGCCCAGAGTTTCAGCGCCACCAGAAGCGCCGCCATGCCGACCGAGGCCGCGCCTGCGGTCAGGGCCAGACGGGTGGAAGAAGAGCTGGACATGGGGGCACACTCGTCTGGCAGAAATCGGAGCCGCCGCTTAACGCCGTGCAGCCAGCCGATCAAGCGAAGTTACCATGACGCCTGCGGATTTCCCACGAAATCCCCAAGCGAAATCCCAACCAGTTTCGGCCCAGGAATTCGTGCGAATTCCGGCTATTCCAGCACCTCGCCGGGGTCCACGCCCCAAAGGGCGGTCTTTTGCACCCAACCCTTTTCACCTTGCACATTCACCCGGCACCAATCGGGCTGACATTCCAGCAGCCGCCCGGTCACCCCGCGTTCCGCCTGAAACAGCACCGTTGCCCGCTCATCGGGCTGCATGCGGAAATCGGCCATGGGCGCGGTGACAAGGGCGGTGCGCACACCCGACAAGAGCGCGTAATGCACCCAGCCGCCCATGCCCTCGGCATCTTCGACCCGCCGCCAGTTCTCATGCTCGGCGGTGACGCGCAGCGGGGTTCCGGCGGTGGTAAAGACCCAATCGATGCGATGCGTGAGGCTGGGGCCGCGCCGGGCGTTGCCTTCGTTGCCTTTCAGGCTGACATAGCGCGGAATCGGCAGATTGGTTACGGCACCTTTCGAAGGGTCGCGCGGCGGCTTTGCCTTTTTCTGCGGCGTGGGCTGGGCGGCCGCTGCGTCTGGCGCCGTTTGCGGGGCCGGCGCCGGACTGGCCGCGGCGTCAGCGGAGGCGTCAGTGGGGGTGGCCGGGGAGCCGGCGGGCAGGCTGCGGGTTTTCGGCCGGATCGAGGCGGCCGGGGCAAGCCCATCGGGCGCGGGGGCTTGCAACGCGACCGTGGCGCCGCTGCTGGCCTGGGCAAGGGCCTCCGTGGCCCCCGTGGTCAGCAGGGGGCCAAGCAGCACCGCCGCCAGAAGGCCCGCCCGAATTCGCCGGTTTTTCGTCATCGCCCGTGCCTTTCGCGACTTGGCCTCGCGGTTTGTCCACCCGGCCGCCGCTGTTTGCGTTCACCGGGGCTTGTGCCTCGCCCCGCTTCCCGTCACTTTGCCATTCTGGGAAGCGATTTGGAAGTGCAGGGAGGCCCGAATGCCCGCAGGACGTCTGAGTGTTGTCGTGACGCGACGTTTGCCCGAACCCGTGGAAACGCGGATGAAGGAATTGTTCGACGTCGAGTTGCGCGACGATGACCGTCCGATGACGCGCGAGGAGCTGGCCGCCGCAATGGCCCGGGCCGACGTGCTGGTGCCGACCATCACCGACCAGATCGATGCGGGCCTGATCGCCAAGGCAGGTGAGCGGCTGCGGCTGATCGCCTCTTTCGGGTCGGGGGTCGATCATATCGATGTGGCCACGGCGCGCAGCCGGGGTATTCTGGTATCGAACACGCCGGGCGTGGTGACCGAGGATACCGCCGACATGACCATGGCGCTGATGCTGGCCGTAACGCGCCGCATCCCCGAAGGTCTGGCGGTGATGCAATCAGGCAAATGGGAGGGCTGGGCGCCCACGGCCTTTCTGGGCGGGCGCCTCGGCGGGCGGCGTCTGGGCATCCTGGGCATGGGCCGCATCGGGCAGGCCGTGGCCCGGCGCGCCCGCGCTTTCGGTCTGCAGGTGCATTACCACAACCGCAAGCGCCTGCGCCCCGAGGTCGAGGCCGAACTGGATGCCACCTATTGGGAAAGCCTTGATCAGATGGTGTCGCGCATGGACATCCTGTCGATCAACTGCCCGCACACGCCTTCGACCTTCCATCTGATGAATGCCCGCCGGCTGAAACTGATGAAGCCCTCGGCCGTCATCATCAACACCTCGCGCGGCGAGGTGATCGACGAAAACGCCCTGACGCGGATGCTGGCCGCGCGCCAACTGGCGGGCGCAGGGCTGGACGTTTACGAACGCGGCACCGAGGTGTCACCGGACCTGCGCGCCCTGCCGAATGTGGTCCTCCTGCCCCACATGGGCTCGGCCACGGTCGAGGGCCGGCTGGAACAGGGCGAGAAGGTCATCATCAACATCAAGACCTTTGCCGACGGCCACCGCCCGCCCGATCAGGTGGTGCCGGGGATGCTCTGAGCCGTTCTGGCGGGCCGGGCTGGCGGGATGCGCAGCATCGACAGCCCACCCGCAGAGATCAGGCCGATGCCCAGCAGCGTCCAGAGGTCCGGTGTTTCGGCAAAGATCACATAGCCCCAGAACACCACGAAGATCATGTAGACATAATCCAGCGCCGCGATCACCTCGGGGCGCGGCGACTGATAGGCCTTGGCAAGGCTGACCGACAGAACGACAATTAGCCCCGACAGGGTCAGGACCATCGTCCAATCGCGGGTCTCCATCGCATGCCATGGCCCGGTGATGAACCCTGCCCAGTCCGGCGCAGGCAGGCTTTCGCGCAAGAGACCAAGCGCGATCCCTGCGACAAGGCACCCGAGGTTGAGCCAGAAGGCGATGGCCAGCGGCGTGACCGTGGCACAGCGCGCGCGGGTGATGATGGCGGACATGGCGTAAAAGGCGGCGGCCGCGATGGGCATGCCAATCAGCGGCGTGAAGGTGGCAGAAAACGGTTTGACGATCATCAGAAGGCCGGCGAAGCCCACAAGGATCGCCATCCAGTGCCGGACGGTCACGCGATTGCCCAGAACCAGCGCCGACAGCCCGACGATGAAGAATGGCGCGACATAGAAAGCCGCACCGGCCAGCGCCATGTCGATCAAGGGCAGCACGGCGTAAAGACAGATGTATTGCGCCACCAGCGCCGCGCTTCTTAGCGCGACCCAGCCCGTCGCAGGGCCCGTCACGCGCCCACGTGCCGCAAGGAACAGCACCGGCAGCACCAGAGACGATCGGAGGATCCAGATCTGCCACAGCGTCATGCCGGAACTCGACAGCTTGATGATCGCATCGGTCAAGGCCATGGCAAAGACGGCCAGCAGGATGGCGGGAACGCCCTCGGGCAGGCGCGAAAACGGCTGGGCAAAGGCGGGCAAGGGGGCCTCTCATCACGACGGTTGCCAGCAGATGGCACAGCGGCGGCGCGCGTGCTGGTCGGAACGCGACATGATCGGGCAGGGGGCAGACCTGGGCAGTCTTCTCCGGCCCGCCCTTGGCCCGCCCCTTGCCACGGGCCGGCGCAGACAGGATAAGGAAGGTCCACCGCCGCGAGAGACCTGCCATGACATCCGTAAACGCCCTGCGCAGCCGGCGCGACCGGGTCCGCCACGCGGTCCTGTTCGAGATTCTGGCGCTGCTCTTGGTGGCACCATTGGGTGGGCTGGTCTTTGGCATCGAGGCCGGCCACTTCGGGGTGGTGGCCGTGGTGTCAACCCTGCTGGCCATGTCGTGGAACTATGTCTACAACCTTGGGTTCGATCACGCGCTGCTTGCCATGGGCAAACCACTGCACAAGACGCTGGTCGCGCGACTGGTCCATGCCCTGCTGTTCGAAGCTGGGCTCTTGCTGTTTCTGGTGCCCTTCATCGCCTGGTATCTGGCCGTGCCCCTGTGGGAGGCGCTGGTGATGGATCTGGCGCTGGCCGGATTCTACCTGTGCTACGCGCTGGTCTTCAACTGGGGTTATGACCGGATCTTTCCGCTGCCCGCGCAGGTGGGCTGAAACGCTGCGAGGGGGCGCAGACCGGCAACGCCCGCTTGAACGGCATCCTCTCAAGGCTTAAGTGACGCCAAAGGCCGCGAAGGCGCAGCACAGAGGGACATATGGAAATCTTCACCTATGAGGGCTTCATCGCCCTCTTGCAGGTCATCGGCATCGACCTTGTGCTGGCGGGCGACAATGCGATTGTCATCGGCCTTGCCGCGGCCGGCCTGCCCAAGGAACAACGCGCCAAGGCCATTCTGGTGGGCATCGGTGCGGCCACGATCATGCGCATCGGCTTTGCGCTCATCACCACGCAGCTTCTGGCCATCGTCGGGCTGTTGCTGGCCGGGGGCATCCTGCTGCTGTGGGTCTGCTGGAAGATGTGGCAGGAACTGCGCGCCGGCGCGCATGAGCATGACATCGAGGCGGTGGAAGCGCTGGCGGACGAGGATATCGACGCAGACGGCGCGATTGCCGACGATGCGCCGAAAAAGACCTTTGCCCAGGCCGCCTGGCAGATCGTGATTGCCGACGTGTCGATGTCGCTTGACAACGTGCTGGCCGTGGCCGGCGCGGCCAAGGATCACCCGACGGTGCTGATCATCGGCCTTGCGCTGTCGATTGCCATGATGGGCCTTGCCGCCAGCTTCATCGCCAAGCTTCTGAACAAGCATCGCTGGATTGCTTTCGTTGGTCTGGCCATCATCGTCTATGTCGCACTCAAGATGATGTGGGAAGGCTGGCACGAGGTGCAGCCCTTTGTGGTCGGCTATCTCAGCTGAACCGGAAAGGCCGCCTTCGGGCGGCCTTTTCCATCTTAGGCAAAGCGTGCCGGAAGGCAGCCCGTCAGATCGCGCCGCGGCGCCCGGCCTGCCAGTAGATCGGCCACAAGTTCGGCCGTGACCGGGGCCAGCGTCAGGCCGATATGGCCGTGACCATAGGCATGGATGACCTCTGG
>JALQYS010000082.1 GCA_023254015.1 Paracoccaceae bacterium | reverse complement strand
CGAAAGTTCCCTGTTGAACAGTCTTGCTGGAATAGACCTAGATCCAGAGGATTACGCGTGGACTACACGAAAGGTAAGTTATTTCATCAGTTGGACTTCAGTTGTGTTTGATGTCATCGCAGCTCACCCTCCTGCTGCGGTTTGCGGTCGCACGCCTAAAACGACGGCCTTCAGATCTTGCGATCGAGGAGCTCGACGTCAGGCTGATCAGGGCCTTTCTCGAGCACATCGAAGAAGGCCGGGCCAATACCGTGCGATCCCGCAATGCACGGCTGGCCGCGATCAAGGCATTTTTCCGCTTCCTTGAGCCACGGCGTCCAGCCTGCCTCGAACAGGCGATGATGGTCAGGGCGCTGCCCGTCAAACGGGCAGATGTAAAGCTGATTGACTACCTGACGAAGGAGGAAGTGCGCGCCCTGCTTGCAGCGCCAGACTGCAGAACGCCGGCAGGGCTGCGTGATCGGGCGATGCTTCACCTGGCCTATGCCGCAGGTTTGCGGGCGTCTGAACTTCTCGCGGTTCGGATGGACGATTTCCCGAAGGGATCGTTCGCCAATATCCGGGTGCTCGCGAAGGGGCGGCGGGAACGGGTGCTGCCGCTCTGGAAGGAGACGCAAGCAGCCATTCGGGCTTGGCTCGCCGTCCGTCCCAATGATGTCGGGCCGGAACTGTTCCTGAACCGCGACGGCGGTCCGATGGCACGGGATGGTTTCGCCTACCGGCTCCGTCAACATGTCGCCGTGGCAGAACGCGCGACCCCTTCGATAGCCGACAAGCTCGTGACCCCGCATGTGCTGCGGCACAGCTGCGCCATGCACACGCTTCAGGCCACAGGTGATGTCCGCAAGGTTGCCCTTTGGCTGGGTCATGCCAGCCTCCAGACGACCGAGATGTATTTGCGCGCGGACCCGACTGAGAAGCTTGCCCTTCTCGATGTGCATCATGCCCCGCTGATCAAGCCGGGCAAGTTTCGGCCGCCGTCGGACAAGCTGATGGCGATCCTTGCAGCCTCGACCGGCGCGAAGCCACGGCTATGACCATGGCACCGTTCTGAGTTCTTGACTCGCCATGCATCGGCAGCGTCCCACACAGGATGGGGCGCTGCTATTCCATCACATATCCAAGCGCGCGATATCCGGATCGCCGTTTTGCAGCCATCCTCGCGAGAACCGGTACGGCACTGTCGACGTAGTCCACAACAAGGACATCCTTCTTGCCGTCATGTTGTCGGTGCAGTCGACCAACGTATTGCGCGAGTGTCCCTTTCCACGCGATTGGCATCGTCAGGAACAAGGTGTCGAGCCGAGGGTCGTCGAACCCCTCCCCAATGTAGCGTCCTGTCGCAAGGATCAACCGTTCTTCGTGATCCGCCACACTCAACGCAGCAGCAGCAGATTTGCGGTCCTTCGCGGACATGCCGCCCCGCAGCACGACGAGATTCTTCGCGAACTTGGAGAACCGCTGTTGCAGATAGTCCAGATGATCTTTGCGCTCGGTCAGCACGATCGGGGACCGCTTCGCTTCAAGCGATTTCAGCACATCATCAAAGATCTGATCATTCCGACCAGCGTCCTCGGCCAGAGCCGCGTAGATTGCAGGCATCGACGGTCGCTCGGCCATCGCCAGCACTTCGGGCAGTTTGAACCGCGTGTGACGCTCGCGCGCACGATGACGAATGCCGCTCTCAGCAGCTTGCGATCTGGCATGAACCTGATGCCGAACGGGGCCGCATTGCATGAAGATGATAGGATGGTGCCCGTCTTTTCGGGCAACGGTTGCCGACAAACCGACGACATAGCGCGCCTTCGTTCTACGCGCGACAAGCTCAAAACTCGCCGCAGATAGGTGGTGGCATTCGTCGACGATCAACTGGCCGTAGTCAGCCACGATGTCGTCGACCTCGCTGTTTCTGACCAGGCTCTGGATCAAAGCGACGTCAATCACGCCCGTCGGTTTGCGCTTACCGCCGCCTATTGTGCCAATCTGTTTGGGGTCGATCTGGAGGAAGGTCTTCAGCCGCTCGACCCACTGGTCGAGAAGTTCCCGACGATGCACCAGAACCAGCGTGTTTCGGGCGCGATGACCAATCAGGGCTGACGCAACAACGGTTTTGCCGAAGGCCGTGGTCGCGGCGAGCACGCCAGTGTCATGCGCGGTGAGCGCCTCGAAGGCGCGCTGTTGCGGAGGCCGAAGCTCACCAAGGAACCGAACCGTGTTCGGCAACGGAGTTCCTTCGCTGCGCTGGTCGTCCAGTTCTGCCTTCGCGCCGTGTTCGGTTAGGATTTCAACCGCCTCATCAAAGCAGCCCCGCGGCAAGGCAATGTGGCGCGGGTGCAGCTCGGCACAGGAGACCACGCGAGGCTTTCCAAAGGTGGGAAGCCGCATCGCCTGCGCCCGATAAAACTCGGGGTTCTGGAAAGCTGCGACCCGTACCAATTGAGCAATCATCGAAGAGGGCAGCCCGGTTCGGTCAATGTAGACCTGATCTGCGATCGTCACCTTTATGTTGGGCGGGATCACCACGTCCGCAGGCTTTGCCTTCGGGCGTCTCGACGGCGACATTTTCCAGGGCTCGTCAGCATTTTCGTCTTCAATTGGCATTCGAACTGCCAGCACCTGACCAGACGCCTCTGCGGCTGTAACAATATTGGTTACCGCCTCCGCCGACATTCGCTGCAGCGTCGACAGATACGCCCACTGGTCTTCGTAGGGCTGAAGATCCTGATCGAGGAAGACGCTATTGCCGACCCTCCGCGCGCTATGTTGCAGCGGCAGCGCGATCAGGTTTCCAAAGCCGCCGAGGGGCATCGTGTCCTGGTTCGGGAAGAGGCGGGGTTGATCAAGGTTTGGCGTGCTCCTGGGCAGCGTGCGCAAGTCGAGATTGTTCACCACATTGCCCAAGCAACTGAACCCGGTCTTTGAGGTCCTTGGTTAAATAATTTTTCATCGCCTCGTTTGACCTCCTATTACTATGCAAATCGATGTCTAAGAACTTGACAATGACAACTGCTGGAGGGCGCATCCGCTGCACTCAATGTCAAGCGCTGGCCAAGAGTACCCAGCAACAGTGCCGACGACCTGCAAC
>JALQYS010000588.1 GCA_023254015.1 Paracoccaceae bacterium | reverse complement strand
TCCGCGATCAGCCCGTCGCTGGCGGCTTCGATCATGTCAAGGACAGTGTCGAAATCGCCCGTATACCACGGGTCCGGCACATCTTGCCCATAGGCCGGCGCATGGCTGAGAAACAGCTCCGGCTCGGTTCCGCCCTTGGGGCGCAGGGCGGCCGCGTCTGACAGGTTGCGGCGATCCATCACCAAGATCCGGTCAAAGGCGGTGAAATCCGCGCGCATGATCTGGCGGGCGCGTAAAGGGCGCAGGTCATAGCCCCGCACCAGCGCCGCCTTGATGGCCGGCGGGTGCGGCGCTTCGCCGACATGCCAACCGCCGGTGCCGCAACTGTCCACCGTCACCGACAGCCCCGCCCGCGCGGCACGGGCGCGGAACACGGCCTCGGCCGTGGGCGAGCGGCAGATATTGCCGAGGCAGACAAAGAGGATGCGGGTCATGGCTGGGGCGGAGAAAAGCTGCGGGCGGAAAGCCTTGGCCCCCGCCCGCGCCTTGGTCAATTGCTTTGCTCGGTCTGGCCGTGCTTCATCTTGTGGCCGCCGTGGCCCATGCCGTCCGCCTTGCGGGCATTGTCGACCGGGGCTTCGACCACCACTTCGCCAGCCTTTTCAAACACCAGCGTCAAGGTGACGATGTCGCCATCCTTCAGCTCCTGCTTCAGGCCCATCAGCATGACGTGATCGCCGCCGCGCTGCAGGGCATGGGTTCCCATGGCAGGGATGACAAAGCCCTCGGGCACATGCACCATTTGCATCACGCCGTTGCCCGCGTCCTTGTGGGTATGCAGTTCCACCTTCTCGGCCACGTCGGATTTGGCGTCCAAAAGACGGTCGTCGGCCTCAGCGTGGTTGGTGATCTCCAGGAACACCGCGCCGGAGGTGCCGATGCCGCCCATGGTGCGAGCATAGGGGTTGTCAATCTGCACAGCGCTTTCGGCAAGCACGGGCAGGGCGAAAAGGGTTGCCGCCGCAGCGACAAGAATCTGGAACCGGTTCATGGGATAGCCTTTCTGGAATGGGGTTCGGATGTTCTGGATCAGGCAGAACAGCCTGGCGGTCCGCGTGCCTTGCAGGGAACCACGGTCATTCCGGCACTGGGCAAGGCCGCCTGCGCCCCTGCCTCCACGCGCGCCACCGTCAGCGAGACGGGCAACGTGACGGCGTCTGGCAACACAAAGACGCCCGAGGCGCCAAGGCAATCGGGGCACAGGTGAGGCGTGGCCGGAACCGGACTTCCCCGGGCATCCAGCACAACCGACATCTCCCCATCCGCGCTGCACAGCGCGATCGTCGGTCCCATCGGCACCTGACCGCGCGCCACCGCCATCGACACCGAGGCGACGGCTAGAAGCAAAGACAGGGCAAGAGCGGTCAGGGCGCGCATGGGCCGTTCCTACCCCATCGCGCGGCGGGTTGGAAGGTGACAGATTGGTCGTGGCGATAATGCAAGAAGCCCCGCCTGCTGAACAGGCGGGGCAATTCTCTTGCGACCGGTAAGGATCAGGCGGCGGCCTGAACCTTCTGGATCTCTTTCTTGATCTTCAGCGCATTGGCCGAAAGCTCTTCATCCTTGGCCTTGGCCAGGAAGGCGTCCAGCCCGCCACGGTGGTCAACGGTCCGCAGGGCGGCCGCCGAAACGCGCAGCTTGAAGGACTGACCCAGGACATCCGAGATCATGGTGACGTCGTTCAGGTTCGGCAGAAACCGGCGACGGGTCTTGTTATTGGCGTGGCTGATGTTGTTGCCAGACATCGGGCCTTTGCCGGTCAGTTCGCAGACGCGCGACATAGTCGTGATCCTTCGTGTAAACAGGATGGCCCGCCCGAACGGGGCAGCGACCGAATTCGATTTGGCGCGTGTAAGAGGATTCCGGCGCGGCGTCAAGCGATTCACCCCCGAAAGCTGCAGCAAATCACCACCGGGGCCCTGGCTCTTGCGGTCATGCCCCTGCCTCGCCCCGATGCCGGCGGCGATGGGTGGGGGGGATGCCCTCGGCTTCGCGATACTGCGCCACGGTGCGCCGGGCAAGCCGGACGCCGGTTTCGGCAAAAAGCCGTTCGCCCAGGGCGGCGTCCGACAGTGGCTTGGCGGGCGGTTCGCTAGCGATGATCTGCCCGATGCGGTGGCGCAGGGCGGCGGCCGACAGGACGGGGGCATCCGGACTGTCTCCCTCGCCGCCACCTCTGGCCGCCGAGAACATCCGCCGCAGCCACCACAGGCCTTGCGGGCTGTCCATGCTGGCCCCGTTCACCACCCGGCTGATCGTGCTGACATGCAGCCCCAGCGTCTCGGCCAGATGCGCCATGGTCATCGGCTGCAACGCCCCCGGCCCCTGCCGCAAGGCGCTGCCCTGCCGCGCCACGATCTCGCGCCCGACCAGAAGCAGCGTGGCATTGCGCGCCTGCAACATGCTGCCCAAGGCCCGTGCCGCCGCAAGCGCCGCCTTGTCGCCCCCGCCCCCGCCTTCGCCCTCGGGCCGGGTTTCGATCACCAGCGAAGGCAGGGCCGAGCGGTTCAGAGACACGCTCCACCCTCCGTCCGGCGTGGGCATGGCGATCAGGTCAGGCTCTGGGGCGATGGGCTGGATCTGTCCGCCTTGGGCAAAAAGCGTGCCAGGCTTGGGGTTCATCGCCCGGATCTGGCGAAAGCAGCGGGCAATCGCAGCCTCATCCGCCCCGCAAATCCGGGCCAGACGCGCGATCTGGCCATTGGCCAGAAGCGGCAGATTCTGCAGGACCTGCGCCATCACCGCATCAAGCTGTCCTTGGTCCAGCGCCTGCAGCCGCAGGCAATCGGCCAGGGATTCGGCAAAAAGCCCCGGCGGGTCGATGGTTTGCAGCCGGGTCAGAACCGCCTGCACCTCGGTCAGCGGCACCTGCAGTTCGGCCGCGATCAGAGCCGGGGGGCGGCCAAGCCAACCCGAAGGCTCCAGCACCTCGATCAGCGCCAGCGCGATCCTTTGCGCCGGGCGGGGCAGGGCCATCGCCTGCGCGGCCGCCAACACATGGGCAATCAGGCTGGGGGCGGGGCTGGCGTTGCCGTCGGCCAGTGGTCCTGCGCCCCCGGCCTGTGGCAAGACGCCGGTCCAGCGTGGCAGCCATTCGCCAAGGGCCGGGGCCTCGGGGGCGATTAGCCGCAGGTGCGGGTTTTCGGCGGCCTGTTCCTCGAGATAGCGGGTCAGGCCCGCAGTATCGCTGCGCAGCAGCCGGATCGAGGCCTGCAGGCTGGCATTCAACGCCAGCCGCTGCTTCTGGGCAATCTGGATGCGCTGTCGCTGGCTCATGCGGGAAAGGCTAGCGCAGCGGCCTTGCGGGGGCAATCCGTCGCCATGGCGGGCCAAGGTCTCTGGGCATCGGCGCGGCGCGGCGCTAGGAAGGCATCGTGCGAAAGGGGGCATCATGCAGGGCTTGGGCATTCCGGCGGTGAAGGATCTGGTGTTCGTGGGCGGCGGGCACGCCCATGCGCTGGTGCTGTTGCGCTGGGCGATGAACCCCTTGCCCGGCGTGCGGCTGACCGTCATCAACCCCGGCGCCGCCGCGCCCTACACCGGCATGCTGCCGGGCCTGATCGCGGGCCATTACCGGCGTGACGAGATCATGATCGACCTTTTGCGTCTGGCCCGCCAGTCCGGCGCCCGCGCCATCCTTGACCGCGCCACGGGGATCGACCGCGCGGCGCGGCTGGTGCATCTGGCCGGACGCCCGCCCATCCCCTATGACCTTCTGTCGCTGGACATCGGCATCGGCTCGGACCTGCCCGACATTCCGGGTTATGCAGACCATGCGGTGGCGGCCAAACCCCTTGGCCACTATGCCGAGGCTTGGGAAGCTTTCCTCGCCCGTGGGCTGCCCGCGCCCCATCTGGTCATCATCGGCGGCGGGATCGGCGGGGTGGAGCTGGCGCTGGCCTCGCATCATCGGCTGAGAGGCCTCGGCCGCGCCCCGGTGATCACCGTCGTTGACCGTGGCGCGGAGGCGCTGCCGAACATCGGACGCGGCGCGCGAGAGCGGCTTTTGCATCATGCCGCCGCTGCCGGCATCACCTTTGTCACCGGGGCCGAGGCGCAAGCGATCGGGGCCGGCCATGTCACACTGACCACGGGCCAGACCCTGCGCAGCGACTTTACGCTTTCCGTTGCCGGCACCCGCCCGCAGGGCTGGCTGGCCACCACCGGCCTTGCCCTTGAGAAGGGCTTTGTCCGCGTCGGCCCCAGCCTGCAAAGCTCGGACCCGCTGATCTTTGCCGTGGGCGATTGCGCCCATCTGTCCCATGCCCCGCGCCCCAAGGCCGGGGTATTTGCCGTGCGCGAGGCGCCGGTGCTGTTTCACAACCTGCGCGCCGCCCTGACCGGCGGGGCGATGAAGCCCTATCACCCCCAGCGCGACTATCTGAAGCTGGTCTCGACTGGCGGGCGCGGCGCGGTGGCCGACAAGTTCGGCTTGCGCTCGGGCGGGGCCTGGCTGTGGCGGGTGAAAGACCGCATCGACCGCAGGTTCATGGCGATGTTTGCCGCCGGGGGGCCGATGGCGCAACCCTTGCCGCCCGAACCCCGCGTCGAAGGCCTGGTCGAGGCGATGGGCCCAAAGCCGCTTTGCGGCGGCTGCGGGGCAAAGCTGGGGGCCGAGGGGCTGTCGGCGGCTCTGGCAGGCCTGCCCGCGCCGTCGCGCCCCGATGTGCTGTCAGGGCGCGGGGATGACGCGGCGGTGCTGCGCGCGGGGCAGGGGGTGCAGGTCATCACCACCGACCATCTGCGCGCCCTGACCGAGGACGCCCGCCTGATGGCCCGCATCGCCGACTACGCAGAGTTCCGCAGCTGGAATTCCCTCTTCTTCTTTGCCAACCAGCTCTTTTACCAATATATATTGCGCGTGGTTGGTGTCTTGGTATTCATCAACCAAAATATGGCGAAATCTAGATCGAAGTCTGGCTTTGGCATCTGGAAAACGTTGTATTACTTCTACGGTTTTCATAATCAAATCATCAAAATCCATGGCATTGGCCTGGCCTAAACGTTTTTGATAGAGCGAGTAGACGTCGGCACAGATCTGTTCGTACTTATTATTTGTCGAGTTTAAGTAATCCGCTGGACCTAGTAATTCATTTTTAGCATTAGAAATGGTCGCCGCAAACTGTCTTGGTGGATACCGTTTAGGATCTAAATTTAAATCTTTGCACACCAGCGCAATTAGTCTTTGCGAATCAGCGCTGTCATAAATCGTGAAATTATTTGAATAGCCAAGGCGATGCGCCTCTACCCTAAGAATTCGCACGCATGCAGAGTGAAAGGTTGAGACCCACATTGATCTAGCTACCGGTCCAACCAATTCCGCAACTCGCTCTTTCATCTCACCGGCAGCTTTATTGGTGAAGGTAATCGCCAGAATTTCAAATGGTCTGACATTTCTGCGCGCCATTAAATATGCAATTCTCCGAGTCAGAACCCGAGTCTTTCCAGAGCCAGCGCCGGCAACAACTAATAATGGAGTTCCGCTATGAACAACCGCAGCTGCTTGCTGTGGATTTAAACCTTGAACTAGCGGATCATCTAACATGAGAAGCGGATTGTATAAGTCATGGGAGACTATGCCCGTGGAACCACGTGATGATAAAGAGATTTCGCGCATACTTGTTGTAAATGCGCATCCTGATGATGCCGACTTTGGAGTTGGCGGAACTGTCGCAAAGATGGCAGCAAAGGGAATCGAAGTTACCTATGTTTGCTGCACCAATGGTGACCAAGGTGGCGAAGCATCTGGCGTTCCACAAGAAGAGATGGCAGCAACTCGTCAAAGAGAGCAACGTGATGCCGCGCGAGTTCTAGGTGTTAAAGATGTTATCTATCTAAATTATCGCGATGGTCATTTAGAACCAACCATTGGTTTACGTAAAGATATTGTGCGACAAATCAGAATTCATAAACCAGATCGCATGTTTATACAAAGCCCGGAACGAAATTGGGATCGAATCGGCGCCAGCCACCCAGATCACCTGGCCGCAGGAGAAGCTGCAATTCAAGCGGTATATCCAGATGCCAGAAATCCTTTTGCATTTATGGATTTACAGAATGAAGAGGGTTTAGAACCTTGGCGCGTAAAAGAGGTCTGGGTTTACGCCCATCACTCTCCTGATTATTGGGTGGATATCACTGACACCTTCGATAAAAAGATGGCTGCTTTAAATGCGCACGTATCTCAAACTGCACACAATAAAGAGTTAGAGAATATGGTGCGCGAATGGGGCGAGCGAAATGCAGGTGTTGGCGGTTTACCTGTTGGCAGAATTGCCGAAGCCTTTAAAATCGTAAATACAGATTGATTTAAGAGACTATTTAAGAGACTTTAGCGCTCTTTATTTCAACTGGCTGTGCTGTAAATCCATCACCAGTGTAAACAATCTTGCCATTGGCATCTTGAGTAATTGCGCCTTGTTTCGCAACGTACTTAACGATATCTAGTCCCTTTGTAATCTTGCCCCAAATTGTGTAGTTCGGACCAAGCGAAGTATTTTCGTAGACAAAGAAGACTTGGGAACCATTAGTTCCTGGTCCGGAATTAGCCATCGCTACAGTTCCTGCTGGATAGTTATTCGGCGCATTCTTTGGCAAGTTCTCATCTTTGTAACCTTTCCAACCGGTTGGCGAACCTGCGCCAGTTAAAGTTGGATCGCCGCACTGCAATACAAATAGCCCTTGAGTAGTTAGTCGATGGCAAAGTGAATTGTCGTAGTACTTACCCTTAATTAGTGCAGCTAAAGAAGTGATTGTGATTGGCGCTTTTGCATTTAGCGAAACTTCTATTACTCCGCAATTTGTATTAAAGGTAAATTTCTTTGGTAGTGGGTTTGCCGCTTTAGTTGGTTGAGTGACCTTTCCAGGCGTATGCGCCTTTGCAGTGGTCTTTGCGCAATTAATAGCAGCTTGTGCTGGAGGTGCGATAAAAGCTACAGATGAAATTGCCAATGCGCTTACAAAGAAGATTGCTAACTTTTTCATTATTCCCACTCGATAGTTCCTGGAGGTTTACTGGTCACGTCTAAAACTACACGATTTACTTCACGAACTTCGTTAGTAATTCGAGTAGAAATTTTCTCAAGTAATTCATATGGCAATCTTGACCAATCCGCAGTCATCGCATCTTCGCTAGATACAGGGCGCAAGACAATCGGATGGCCATATGTGCGGCCATCTCCTTGAACACCAACGCTACGCACCTCTGCTAGCAAGACCACTGGGCATTGCCAGATATTTCGATCTTGCCCTGCCGCCTTTAACTCTTCGCGCGCAATTAGATCGGCTTTGCGCAAGATTTCTAGATTCGCTTCATTTACTTCGCCAATTATGCGAACTCCAAGACCTGGCCCCGGAAATGGTTGGCGCCAAATAATCTCTTCCGGCAAGCCTAACTGCAGACCAACTTGTCTAACCTCATCTTTAAATAATGAACGTAATGGTTCGACCAATTTAAATTTCAAATCTTCTGGTAAGCCGCCAACATTGTGGTGCGACTTTATATTT
>JALQYS010000516.1 GCA_023254015.1 Paracoccaceae bacterium | reverse complement strand
ACCAACACCGGCCGCGCCATCGCGGTGCCGGTCGGCACCGGCACCCTGGGCCGCATCATGGACGTGCTCGGCACCCCGATCGACGAAGCCGGCCCGGTGCAGGCCTCCGATCATTGGGAAATCCACCGCGCGGCCCCGTCGTACGAAGAGCAGAGCTCGGCCAACGAGCTGCTGGAGACCGGCATCAAGGTGATCGACCTGATGTGCCCGTTTGCCAAGGGCGGCAAGGTCGGCCTGTTCGGCGGCGCCGGCGTCGGCAAGACCGTGAACATGATGGAACTGATCAACAACATCGCCAAAGCGCAGATCCTTGGCGCGGTTGCGCGCCGCGATGGAAAAGGTGGCGGGCAGCGTTGCCAGCCGCTCCGTCACAAGGCCGGGGTCAAGATAGACCATGCTGCCGTCGACCCGCGCGCCCGCGCTGCGAAAAAGGTCAATCGCGCGGCCATTCAGCACCCGCATCCCCTGTTCGGCCAGCACCCGAAGGGCAGCGCCGTGGATCGCCTCGACCTGATCGTCCGAGATCACCTTGATCGGGTCATAGGCGCGCGGCACCTGACCAAAGGCGCGCTGCGGGATGGCATTGATCTGACGGGCAGGACGGCGCTGGCGCATGGGTCAACCTTTGTGCGGAGGGCGCTCGCGGCGCGGGGGATGGTCGGGCTCGCCCAGAAGGCGGGCGTGGCGGTGGGCGGAATAGACCGCATCGGCAATCGAGGACGGGGCAAGACAATCGCCGACGCGGGCCAGATTGGGCCGGCCTTGCAGGGCCTGCCATAGGCGGTCGTCCGGCAGGCGGCCGGTGACCAGAACCAGCGTTTCGCACGGCAGATCAACTGCTTGCCCGGTCGTCAGACAGGTTGCGCGGGCGCGGCCGGGGGCCTGCGCGCCGATCCCGTGCTGCGGCAGGATCGCAACGCCCAGCGCCATCAGACGCTCTTGGATAAAGCCCTGCTCGTCAGTGTAGACCGCCCAACCCGAGACTTGGGGATAGGGGGTGACCAGCGTCACCTTGTGCCCTTCGCGCGCGAGCTTCTCGGCCAGCGCGCCCCCCATGGCATAATGCTCGTCGTCCAGAATGACCACGGGGCCAGAGACCTTGGCGCCGGCGAAAATGTCATCGGGGGTCAGCGCCATGGGAAAGCTGCGGGGGGCGATGTCCACCACGCCCACCCCATCGCGCCGCCAGTGCGCGCCGGTGGCCAGCACCACATGATCGGGGTTCAGATCGATAATGTCGCCCGGCTCCATCCGGCTTTCGGGATAGATCTGCACATTGGGCAACTTGCCCAGCATGGTCAGCCGCCAGTCGCGCACGCGGCCCCAGGTGGCCAGCCCCGGCAGGGTGGCCTCGCGGCTGACGCGGCCGCCCAGACTGCGGCTTGCCTCGGCCAGCGTCACCTCAAGCCCTCGGCGGGCCAGCGTCAGCGCCGCCTCGAGCCCAGCCGGCCCGGCGCCCACGACCAGTGCCGTTTCGCGCCGGGGATAGGCGGCGATGCGTTCCGGATGCCAGCCGCGCCGCCATTCCTCGCCCATCGTGGGGTTCTGGGTGCAGCGCAGGCCCACGGCCTCGTTGTTGGCGGCCCGGCAGATGTTGCAGCCGATGCATTCGCGAATCTCATCCGCCCGCCCCTGCCGGATTTTCTCGGGCAGGAACGGATCGGCGATCGAGGGCCGCGCCGCGCCGATGAAATCCTGCACGCCCTTGCGGATCTGCTCGGCCATCCGGTCGGGCGAGGTGAAGCGGCCGACAGAGACGACCGGCTTGGTCGTCACGCCCTTGACCCAGTGGATGTAGTCTTCCTGATACCCTTCGGCCGAAAAGCGGGCCGATTTTGAATCATTGCCCAAGGCGCCGGCGATGTTCACATCCCAAAGGTCGGGCAGTTCGGCCAGCATCGCCACGACGTCGCGCCCTTCGGCCTCGGCGCAGATGCCCTGCGGACCGTGCAATTCGTCCACCGCCAACCGGATCGCCACGGCGCAGGTGTCGCCCACCGCGTCGCGCGTGTCCTCCAGCATTTCGCGCAAAAGCCGCGCCCGGTTTTCCAAAGACCCGCCATAGGCATCGCCGCGCGTGTTGGTGCGCCGCGACAGGAACTGGAACGGCAGATAATCATGCCCGGCATAGACATAGACAATGTCGAACCCCGCCTGTTTCGCCCGCCGCGCCGCGTCGCGCTGCCAGTCCCGAAAGGCGCGGATGTCGGCCAGATCCATCGCGCGGGTGGTGGCGGGCAGGTGGAACATCGAGGGCTGCACCTGCGGCCCCAGCCCCGGCACCCGCGTCATCCGGTTGGAAGCGTGGAAACCGCCGTGCCACAGTTCAACCCCGGCCAGCGCGCCATGGGCGTGGATCGCCTCGGCTGTGGCCGCCAACGGCGCAATGTCGTCATCATCCCAGAGCGTAAGAAAGGCATAGGGGCTGTCATCGCTGGAGGGGTGGATGCTGCAATACTCCGTGCAGACCACGCCCCAGCCGCCCTCGGCCTTGATCCCGCGCAGCGCTGCGCCGGATTGCGGGCGCTGCCAGCCAAAGCCGGTGGCGTGCGGTGTCTGGTAGAACCGGTTCGGCGCGGTGACGGGGCCGATCCTGACGGGATCAAACAGGATGGCGTGGCGGGGGTCCATACTGGCTCCGGGGTTTGGGGCGTGGACGGAAGGCTAACATTGTTGTATGACCGTTCAACAGAAAACCCGGCCGTCCCCGTTCAACAAGGCCCTCTGAAAGCCCCCCACATGACCGCGCCGAAATACAAACGCCTTGCGCCACAGGACCGGGCCGCCGAACTGGTGCAGCTTCTACTGCAAGTTTTAATGGATCTAGTGCAAAAACAATATCTTATAATACCATTGGTGCTTCGCCAATTGCAGGTACAACATCTTTAACCACATTGGGCACCATTACCACAGGTACTTGGAATGCTTCTGTGA
>JALQYS010000448.1 GCA_023254015.1 Paracoccaceae bacterium | reverse complement strand
CAAGCTGCTGGGCGGGGGCGGCCGGGATTCGCTGGTCGGGGATTCGGGCAAGGACACGCTGACGGGCGGTGCGGGTCGTGACCGCCTGACCGGCGGCACCGAGGCCGATGTCTTCGTGTTCGCGGCCACGTCCGAGACCGGCAAGACCGTCAAGACCCGCGATGTGATCACCGACTTCCGCTCGGGGGTTGATGACATCGACCTTCGCGGCATTGACGCCGATACGGGAACCCTTGGCAATCAGGCCTTCAGCTTTATCGGCGGGTCCGCATTCAGCGGTGTGGCCGGTCAACTGCGCTTTGCCGGGGGGGCTGTCTCGGGCGATGTCGATGGCGACGGCGCGGCCGACTTCCAGATCGGTCTGACAGGTGTGACCTCGGTGGTTGCAGGCGATTTCCTGCTCTAACCCAAGAACGGCCCGCCGCCCAATTCAGGTGGCGGGCCAGTCCCGCGGTGTGCTGGCACTCTTTGCATCCGGGCCGCCAAGGCGGGTGGCTGACGTCGGCACATGCACAACGGCCAGACGTGCGTGGCCGGGCTTGCGCGGCGGGGCTGAAACGGGCATCCAAGCGGCATGACCACCCGTCCCTTCCTGAACGTCTCCCAATCCCTGACGGGCCGCCGCTGGGTCGGCCCTGGCCTTGAGGCCGAGCGTCTGGCCGAGGCCATGGCGCAGATCACCCGCCTGCCGATGGCCTTGTGCCAGACGCTTGTCGCACGCGGCGTGACGCCCGATCAGGCGCAGGCCTTTCTCAACCCGGCGCTGCGCGATCTCTTGCCCGATCCTCTGTCACTGCGCGACATGGGCCGGGCCGCCGCGCGTTTTCTGGCCGCGCTGCATGGCCGCCAGCGCATCGCGATCTTTGCCGATTATGACGTGGACGGCGGGTCGTCGGCTGCACTGTTGATCCTGTGGCTGCGGGCCATGGGGGCGAAGGCCACGCTCTACATCCCCGACCGCATCGACGAGGGCTATGGCCCGAATGTTCCGGCCATGCAGGCGCTTGGTGCGGCGCATGACCTGATCCTGTGCGTCGATTGCGGCACGCTGTCCCATGACCCGATCGCAGCGGCGGGCTGCGATGTGGTGGTGCTTGACCACCACCTTGGCGCGGAAACCCTGCCCCCGGCCCTTGCCGTGGTGAACCCCAACCGGCAGGACGAATCGGGCGAGTTGGCCCATCTTTGCGCCGCCTCGGTGGTGTTCCTGATGCTGGTCGAGGCCAATCGCCAATTGCGCGCGGCGGGCCGGCAGGGCCCCGACCTGATGGCGCTGCTTGACCTCGTGGCGCTGGCCACCGTGGCCGATGTGGCCCCCCTGATCGGCGTCAACCGCGCCTTCGTGCGACAGGGCCTGAAGGTCATGGCCCGGCGCGAGCGGGTGGGCCTGCGCGCGCTGGCCGATGTGGCGCGGATGGATCAGGCCCCCACGCCCTATGCGCTGGGTTTCGTGCTGGGCCCGCGCGTGAACGCGGGGGGGCGCATCGGGCAGGCCGACCTTGGCGCGCGGCTGCTGGCCTGCGACAATCCCGCCGAAGCGCTTGCCATGGCGCAGCGTCTGGAAGAGCTGAACAGCGAACGCCGCGAGATCACCGAGGCCGTCCGCGCCGAGGCCATGGCTCAGGCCGAGGCCCGCGGCCTTGACGGCCCTCTGGTCTGGGCCGCAGGCGAAGGCTGGCACCCCGGCGTAGTCGGCATTGTCGCCGCACGGCTGAAAGAATCCACCCACCGCCCCGCCGTGGTGATCGGGATTGACGGCGGCATCGGCAAGGGCTCGGCCCGGTCGGTCACGGGCGTCGATCTTGGCGCGGCGGTGCAGCGGGTCGCGGCCGAGGGCCTGCTGCTGAAAGGGGGCGGGCACAAGATGGCGGCGGGCCTCACCGTCGAGGAGGGCAAGATCGAGGCGGCCATGGCCCGTCTGGGCGAGCTCTTGGCCCGTCAGGGCGCCGGCGCCGAAGGCCCGCGCGATCTGGGCATCGACAGCCTGCTCATGCCCTCGGCTGTCTCACCCGCGCTTGTCGAGCAGATCGAGGCCGCCGGTCCCTTCGGCGCCGCCGCCCCTGCCCCGCGCTTTGCCTTTGCCGATGTGGCTGTCAGCGCCCGCCGCATGGGCGAGGCGCACCTGCGGCTTTCGGTCGACGACGGCGCCGGCGCCCGGTTTGACGCCGTGGCCTTCGGCGCCTTCGACAGCCCGCTTGGCCCGACGCTGGAAACCCCCGGCCACCGTCGCTTTCATCTGGCAGGCCGGCTGGAGCTGAACCACTGGGGCGGCCGCACGAAAGTGCAGCTTCGGCTGGAAGATGCCGCGATTGCGTGATTTTTCCTCTTGCGAGTCAGTCGCGCGCCTACTAAACACCCCCTCACCGACAGCGTGGCCCGTTCGTCTATCGGTTAGGACACCTGGTTTTCAACCAGGTAAGAGGGGTTCGACTCCCCTACGGGCTGCCACTTCATCAACATCATTTGGCTCTTTGATCTCGGATAGTCCGGGACGCCCGACATGATGTGGGCATCCTGCCTTCCATATCCCCGCAAGCTTTCGGCAACTGCAAGACATTGAACGCCTGCCGTCTCGGGCGCATGGGTCCGGTTGCGTCGCGTTTCCCGGATCGGCGCGGAAGGCTGCTGTGAGTTGGACATGGGCCACTGTTCGCGCTGCTTGTTCGTCGTTGGTTGGAGCAGTCCGCTCGATTGCCCTGCGAACAGCTTCAGCCGCGACCAAGTCACAACGCATTTGCCATGGAGCGAAGGTCATCGCGGCTTTGCCCGTGCTTTCGACGGCGGCGTGATGACAGCCCTCCAGCAGACCGATACAGGCCGCTTGTTTCTCACGAAAGCGCCGTTCGTCCTGTCTTGATCTTGGGGCAAGCGAGGCCTGGACACCTGCGACAACAACCAGCCCGGGCTCAAACGCCATGAGAAGCGTCAATGGGTTCATGCTCAAGGCCACGGGCAATCATTCACTCCACCTTGGAGCATTGGCCAAAGACAGGCAATGTCACGGCAAAGCTCCCCCCGATCCCTGCGGCGCCGTTGGCGCGGGCCCATGCGCCTTTGTGATCTTGTCACATTCGCGTGTGCCTTCGCCGGCCCGCCCGTTGCCGGCGCTTGCCTTGCCCCATGGGCCGGATACACTGGCCCAAATTCATTCCGATAAGGTCGAAGCCCGTGCTCCTGCGCCCCCTCTTGTCTGCCGCCCTTCTTCTTGCCATGGCGTTTCCAGCCGCTGCCGCCCCATGCGGCGACACCTCGGCGGGGTTCGAGGATTGGAAATCCGCCATGGCAGCCGAAGCAAAGGCCGAGGGCGTGGGTCAGGCGGGCATCGCGGCGCTGATGGCGGCCAGCTATTCCAAGGCCACCATCAACGCCGACCGCAATCAGAAAAGCTTCAAATACTCGCTGTCCAAGTTCATGGAGGTGCGCGGAGCCGAGGCAATCGCCGCCCAGGGCAAGGCGCGCAAGGCCAAGAACGCCAAGCTTTTCGCCAGCCTCGAGGCGCAATACGGCGTACCGGCCGGGGTTCTTTTGGCCATTCACGGCATGGAGACCGGGTTCGGCGGCTTCATGGGCGACAGCAACGTGATTTCCGCGATCGCCACCCTGACCTGGGATTGCCGTCGGTCGGATTTCTTCCGCCCCCATCTGATCGGCGGATTGAAACTGGTGGATCGCGGATCGATTTCCAACCAGACCGTTGGCGCCAAGCACGGCGAATGGGGTCACACGCAGTTCCTTCTGGGCAATGCGCTGACCTATGGGGTCGATGGCAATGGCGATGGCCGGGTTGACCTGACCAACCAGACCGACGCGCTGGCGACCACGGCCAATTACCTGGCGGCAAAGGGCTGGCGGGCCGGTGCGGGTTACCAGGAAGGCGAGCCAAACTTTGCCGTCATAAAGGAATGGAATGCGGCGAAGGTCTATCAGCAGGCCATCGCCCTCATCGGCGCGCGGATCGACGGCTGACGTCGCCCCGGCACTGTTGCGCGCCCCTGCGCGGCGACACCTGCGGGCGGCCCGACAAAACGGAGGACAGCCCGCAAGGCCCGACAGTCTGGGCCCCGCTTTTCCCTGCCTTTCCCGCCAGCGCGCAGCGGACTGAAAATTCTGCAAAAAGCTGACAACTGCCCCCTTGCGCCCGCCGTGGCAATCGCCTATTCCACCGCCAGTGGCCCGTTCGTCTATCGGTTAGGACACCTGGTTTTCAACCAGGTAAGAGGGGTTCGACTCCCCTACGGGCTGCCACTTCTCCAGCATCAGACTCGGTAGACCACGTCCCTAGACAGGCTTAGGCGTTTGGCCGGTTGCGGGGCCTCGGCACCTGTGGTGGCTGTTCCTTATCATGATCGGCTGGCAGCGCCGGGCTGTCACAGCGGGTGAAACTGCCGCAGGTCATAGCCGTTCCAGTCCAGGATCTCGCGCGCGGCTGTCAGGCGGTCGGGCGAAATCGCCCCACCCCGGTTCAGCACAAAGCCAAAGGCGCCCGAGGGGGTGCCGATGACCAGCGTGCGGTAATCGCCGTCCGCCCAAAGCACCCACCATTCCTGTCGCGCAACCGCAAACCGCCCCGGACCGATGGGCTGCAGAGCCCCCGTGCCTTTGACCTCTCGCCCGTTCAGGCACAGGCGAAAGGCAGCGTGGCCATCTGGTGCAATCTCCACCCCGCCGGCCTTGCAGCCGGTCGCGGGGCCAAAGGCGGCCACCTGCGTCCAGCGGCCCGGCAGTTTCGCGTGGTCAAGAACTGCCGAGGAATAGAGCTGACGCGAGCTGTCTCGAAACGCCCCCTTTGGCAGATCCCCCCTGCCCCCGACACAGGCGGCAAGGCTTGCCACCACAACCAGCGCGATCAGTCGAGACATAGCGTCACCTCGCGGCCATCGGCCTGCAGAATCTCGTTGCAGCCGAACATCGGCGTGATGGGGGCGCAACTGCGCGAGCGGGCAAGGCAGAGGCCCTCGCACTGGGTTTGCTTGCTGCAGGCCTTGCCCCCATCGCGGGTACGCCGGACGCAGGCCTTGGCCCCGGTGTCACCTGCGGTGGCCCAAAGACCGCCGGACTTCAGGCATCTGATCTCTTCGGGCGATTGCGGATCGGCGGCGGGGGGCGGCCCGTCATCGGTCTGGGCGGCCTCTTTATCAGCCGCCTCTTCGGGGGCCTCTTCGGGGGCCTGCGGCTTTGCCTTGGCCTCCTCATCGGCGGGCCCTGTCCGGCCCGCGGTCGTGATGGCATCCAGCGAGGCATCCACCTGACCCGCCACCGGCTCTGGCAGGGCGGCCGCAGCCTTGGACGCCCCCGCCTTGGGCAGCGCAGCCTTGGGCGCATCAAGGGATTGCACCGATATCGCCGCGCCGGTGATCGGGTTCCCCTGGGCCGCCGGAGCGGGCTTGCCCTGCGGCAAGACACAGGCCGACAGCAACAGGGCCGCGGCAAGGAAAAGGCTGGGACGCATGATGTCGCTCGGCGGTCAGGGTTGCGGCAGTTGGCCCAAAGCGGGATACCCGGGCAAGGTTCAGAACGGCATGGGATGGGCGCGATGGGCGGCGGCAATGGCGGCCATCACCTCGGGCGAAAGGGTGATGTCGGCCGCACCCAGCGCGGTTTTCAGCTGAGCCAGGCTGGTGGCCCCGAAAATCGGGATGCAGGGGAAGGGCCGCGTCAGGCAGAAGGCCAGCGCCATCTGCGCCGGATCAAGCCCATGGCTGGCCGCGATGCCAAGATAGGCCTCCACGGCGGGGAACACCTGCGGCGTCAGGCGCCCGCCCAGCGTGTCATTCCGGCTGCGGCGGCTGCCCGGCGGCGTCACATCGCCCTGATACTTGCCGGTCAGAAGCCCCGTCGCCAGGGGCGAAAAGGCTAGGAGCGGCAGGTTTTCCATGTGCGAAAGCTCGGCCCAGTCGCTGTCGAACTGGCGGCAGAGGAGCGAGTATTCGTTCTGGATGCTGGCGACGCGCGGCAGGCCATGGCGTTCGGCCAGCGCCAGCCATTTCGCCGTGCCCCAGACCGTTTCATTGGACAGGGCGAGATGGCCGATCTTGCCCTCGGCCTGCAATTTCGCAGCCTCTTCAAGGATTTCGACCATATGCGCTTCGGTCTTTGCCTTGTCGTCGCGGATGTCCCGCCCCGCATCGCCGCTGCGGGGATCAAAGCCCCAGATGTTGCGAAAGTGATAGACCTCGCGGTTGGGCCAGTGCAGTTGGTACAGGTCGATATGGTCGGTCCTGAGCCGCCGCAGCGAGGCCTCGCAAGCCGCCCGCATCACCGAAGGCGTCAGATCTGCCCCGCCGCGCACCTCGGCATGACCCGCCCCGGTGACCTTGGTGGCCAGAACCACCCGGTCGCGCCCCCCGCGCGCGGCAAACCATGCTCCGACGATCTCTTCGGTCCGGCCCACGGTCTCGGCCTTGACCGGGTTGACCGGATACATCTCGGCCGTGTCCCAGAAGTTCACCCCGTGGTCCAGCGCCATGTCCATCTGGGCATGGCCCTCGGCCTCGCTGTTCTGGTTGCCCCAGGTCATGGTGCCAAGGCACAGCGACGAGACCATGAGGCCGGTGGAACCAAGGGGGATCTTCTGCATGGCGTGGGCATTCCTCGGGGATGGGATTGATGGCCGAACATGCCGGGCGGGGGGCGAATGTGCAAGCCATCGCAGGGCCCGGAGGTGGACGGGCGGTGCGGCGTGGTTGGCGGCGGGCACGGCGGTGCCAGACTGCGGCCCCGGGGCCATGGGCCGCTTGCCCCCGCCAAGGCCCTGTCCGGGGTCAGGGAACTGGCGCAGGCGACGACAAAAGGCCGTGAAGGGCATGGGCTGCCGATCAGCGCCGGCAGGCGAACGAAAGGGACGCCACCTTGCGCAGAAACCCCGCGCAATCATATGGAATTCCGATACAAAACCGCCGCGCTGCGCAAGTCGCAATTCTGCGGTGATGCAGGGCAATCGACCGAAAAGGCCTATTGACTTGCCCATGCAGCATTGCCGATATGCGCGCGGCGCATGGGCCCCACTCTGGCAGAGCGATGCGCAAACTGTCATCTGTGCCTGAATTCTCATACGGAGTCTGAACCTTATCATGCCGCGCCCGCTGATCGCGTCAGTTTCGATGTCCCGCCGCACGCTGCTGGCCTCGCTCACTGGTGCGGGCATGCTGCTGTGCGGCGTGAGCCTGCCACGCCAGGTCCTGGCCCAGACGGCCGAGCAGACCCCGGCCAAGCCGGCCGCCCAGCCGCCCGAGGCCGTGGCAACGCCCGCGCCGGCGGTGCCGTTCAGCTTTGATGGTCTGACCGAAGAGATGCGCCAGCTGGCCACCCGGCCGCATGTTCCGGCCGAACGGGCCGAGAGCTTTCTGGATGAGCTGACCTATGACGACTACAAGCTGATCCAGTTCCTGCCGCAAAAGGCGCGCTGGCAAGACGAGGACAGCCATTTCCGGCTGCATGCCTTCCATATGGGCTGGCTCTTCGAAGAGCCGGTGCTGGTCTATGAGGTCGAGGCGGGCATGGCCCGGCCGATGACCTTTACCACGGACGATTTCGAATATCTGGGCGATCTGCACACGCGCGTGCCGGCCCATGCCGAGCTGCCGGGCGTGGCGGGCTTTCGCCTGAATGCGCCGCTGAACCGGCCCGATCTGTTCGATGAGGTCGCAGCCTTCCTTGGCGCCAGCTATTTCCGCGCACTGGGTCGGGGCAATGCCTATGGGCTGTCGGCGCGTGGTCTTGCCATCAACACCGGCATGGCCGTGGCCGAGGAATTTCCGCGCTTTTCGCGGTTCTATCTTGAGCGGCCGGCGGCGCTGGCACAGGAAGTGGTGCTTTGTGCCGCGCTGGAAAGTGCAAGCTGCACCGGGGCCTACCGCTTTGTGATCCGCCCGGGCGCCGAGACCGAGATGGACGTGACGGCGCGGCTCTTTTTCCGCAACCCGGTGGATCAGGTGGGAATCGGGGCGCTGACCTCGATGTTCCTGTTCTCGGAAAAGAATCGGGCGAACTTTGATGACTACCGGCCCAATGTGCATGACAGCGACGGGCTGCGCATTGTGCGCCGTGATGGGGATGTGCTGTGGCGGCCGCTGAACAACCCGCCGCGCCTGACCGGCAGCTTCTTTGCCGAGGAAAGCCCGCGGTCCTTTGGCCTGTTCCAGCGCGATCGCGACTTCGCCAGCTATCAGGATGCCAGCGCGCATTACGAACGCCGCCCCTCGCTGAACGTCGAGCCGATGGGCGACTGGGGCAAGGGCGCGGTGCGTCTGGTGGAGATTCCGACCGATCTGGAAGTGAACGACAACATCGTGGCCTTCTGGGTTCCCGAATCGCCGATGGTTCCGGGCGAGATGCGCGAATTCGCCTATCGCCTGCGCTGGGGCGCGTTGAGCCCGTCCGAGGATGACCCCCTGGCCTACGTGCTGGAAACGCGCTCTGGCGCGGGCGGGGTGTCGGGGGTGGAAAACAAGGACGGCAGCCGCAAGTTCGTGATCGACTTCGCGGGCGGGCTGCTGGCGACGCTGCCCGAGGATGCCAAGGTCGAGGCTGTGACGACGATTTCTGCAGGAGAAATCGTCACTTCCACCTTGTCGAAGATCGCAGGAACGACTATCTGGCGGCTCGTTCTGGATGTCGCCGCCCCCGAGGGCGAGACGGTGGAACTGGGTGCCCATGTCAAGGGATACGGGCGCAAGCTGACGGAAAACTGGCTGTATCAATGGATCGTGTCATGACGACTGCTGTCTCCTCCATGGTTGAGGCGGATTTCGATGCGATGGTGCTGGCCGCAAAGCCGCCGCACGCACCGCTGGCGATGCCCAAGCAGGTGCTTGAGCAGCGCGTTGCAGGCGGCTGGCTGCTTGCCTTGACTCGCCTTCTGGGATTGACTGCGGCCCGTGGCCGCGAAGCCTGATCCGTGCCCGCCCCGCAGGAGCGCCCCGCCTACACCCGGTTGACCCGGGCCTTGGCGCTTGTGGCCAGCGGGCTGGCGGCGGCCATCGCCTGTCTGGTGTTCTATTCCTATGGCACGGCCGACGGGTTTCAATACGTCGATGCGGTGCGCGCGGGTCTTATCCTGATTTCCACCTGGTGGCTGGCTTGGGGGGCCTCGCTGGGGCTTTTGGGCCTGACCACGCGCGCCGCCCCGCCGGCCCTGCGGCAGGCAGGCCCGATCCGCGGCCGGACAGTGGTGCTGGTGCCGGTCTACAACGAGGACCCGCGGGTGACCTTTGCGCGCGTGGCGGCGATGGATGCCTCGCTGCGTGCCGAACCGGCTGTGGCCGAGGGCGCCGTATTTCACTTCGCCATCCTGTCCGACACCCGCAATGACCTGATCGCGCAGCAGGAAAAGCGCTGGTTTGCCCGCCTGATGCAGGATTGCGCGGCCGAGGGGCGGCTTTTCTATCGCCGGCGGGTGCAGAACACCGGCAAGAAGGCCGGCAACATCGAAGAGTTCATCACGGCCTCCGGCGCGGCCTATGACTATGCGCTGATTCTCGACGCCGACAGCCTGATGGAGGGTGCCACCATCGTCGAGATGGTGCGCCGGATGGAAGCCCAGCCGGACCTGGGCCTCGTGCAATCCCTGCCCCGGGTGACGCGGGCGCGCTCGCGCTTTGGACGGGCCATGCAGTTCTCGGCATCGCTGCACTCGCCGATCTTCGCCCGGGGGCTGGCGATGATGCAGGGCAGGACCGGGCCATTCTGGGGCCATAATGCGCTGGTGCGAGTGCGGGCCTTTGCCGATAGCGCCGGCATGCCGGAACTGTCGGGGGCCCCGCCCTTCGGCGGCCATATCCTGAGCCATGATTATGTCGAGGCGGCACTTCTGGCACGGGCGGGCTGGGTGGTGCGGCTGGATGACGATCTGGAAGGCTCGTTCGAGGAAGGCCCCGAGAACATCGTCGACCATGCCAAGCGCGACCGGCGCTGGTGTCAGGGCAACCTGCAGCATGGCCGGCTGATCGGCGCACCGGGCCTTCTGCCCTGGAGCCGCTTTGTGTTCTTCCAGAACGTCTTTGCCTATATCGCGCCGCTGTTCTGGCTGGCCTTCATCTTTGCCTCGATCTACGCTACCTATTTCGCCAGCCTGCCCGATTATTTCCCCGAGCCCTACTGGCCCTTCCCGGTGTTTCCGCCGGATGCCACGTCAAAGGCGGTGGGGCTGGCGGTCGGGGTGTTTGGCCTGCTGTTGATGCCCAAGCTGCTGATCGCCCTCGATGCCGCCGCCAGCGGCCGGGCCCGGGGGTTTGGCGGTGCGCTGCGGGTCACCGTTTCGACCCTGGCCGAACTGGTGCTGACCTCGATCATGGCGCCGGTGTTCCTGATGTATCAGACGCGCGCGGTGTTGCAGGTTCTGCGGCGGCGCGATGGCGGCTGGCCGACCAACAACCGCGGCGATGGCCGCCTCAGTCTCGGCGAAAGCTGGAGCGCCAGCCGCTGGATCAGCGCCTATGGCCTTGGGGGGCTGGTGCTGACGGCGCAGCTGGCCCCGGCCCTGCTGATCTGGCTCTTGCCGGTGGCCTTGCCGATGATTCTTGCGCCGCTGATCCTGTGGTGGAGCTCGCAGGAGAGCCGCACGACCTTGTTCACCACGCCGGCCGAACAGACCATTCCCCCGGTGCTGGCCACCCATGACGCCATCCTCGCGCGCTGGCAGGACGAGACCGCCGCGCCCCCTTCGGCCCCGGTGGCCAGCCAGAGCAGGACCTAGATGACCGATCCCCAGACCCGTCCGCCGCTGCTGGCGGTGATGCCGCGCGATGCGCGACTTGATTTCCTGCGGGGTGTGGCGCTGGTGATGATCTTCATCAACCATGTCCCCGGCACGGTCTATGAGAACTTCACCTCGCGCAATTTCGGTTTTTCCGACGCGGCCGAGGGGTTTGTGCTGATCTCGGGCATCGCGGCCGGGCTGGCCTATTCGCCGGCCATCGCCCGGGGGATCACCTGGCCCTCGGTCGGGCGGATCTGGCATCGGGCCTGGACGCTCTATCTGATCCATCTCCTGACCACGGTGCTGGCCATTGCCGTGGTGGCGGCGGGGGTCTTGTGGCTGGATACCGCGGCCCTGCTGAAAGAGCACAATCTGGGGCCGATCTTCACCAGACCTTTCGGGGTTCAGCTGGGGATCCCGTTGCTGAGCCACCAGATCGGCTATGCCAACATCCTGCCGCTTTATGCAGTGCTGCTGATGGTCACGCCCTTTGCGCTTGTGGCGGCGCTGAACTGGCCGCGGGCCCTGATTGCCGGGGCGGCGGTGCTGTGGTTCCTGTCCGGTCACTTCTACATCGACTTTCCGAACTTTCCCAATGCGGGGGGCTGGTTCTTCAACCCGCTCAGCTGGCAGCTTCTGTTCGCCATCGGCCTTGCCACCGGCGCGGCGCTGCGGCGCGGTCAGCGGCTGGTGCCGGACCGGCTTTGGGCCCGCTGGGCCACTGGCCTGTTCCTGCTGGTGGCGGCAGTCTGCACGCTGAACCCAACCGCGCAGGCGGCGATGGGCACGATGCTCTGGCGGCTGCAGGATGCCGGGATGCCGCGCATCTTCACCGCCTTTGACAAGACCTATGTCAGCGGGCCGCGTCTGGTTCACATTCTTGCGCTGGCCTATTTCCTCAGCACCCTGCCCGCGCTGAAACGGCTGGCCCATTCCGGCTTTGCCCGGCCCTTCGTCCTGATGGGGCGGCAGTCGCTGCCGGTCTTTGCGCTGGGAATCGTGCTGGCCTATGCCGCGCAGGTCATCATGACGGCCTGGCCCTCGGGCCTTGCGCTGGACAGCGTGATCATCGCCGCCGGGCTGGCCCTGCATCTGGCGGTGGCCTGGGCCCGGGCGCGCCTGCGGCTGGACCGGCGCTAAGCGCGGCGCTGTCGAAATCGCCGGCCGGGGGCGCGCAAGCCTCTGGCCCTTGGCCGCGCCCTTCGCTAAAGAACGCCCGTCACTTGCAAGGGGCGCGACATGGCACGGATTCTGATCACCTCGGCCATTCCATACATCAATGGCATCAAGCATCTGGGCAACCTTGTGGGCAGCCAGCTGCCCGCCGACCTGTTCGCGCGGTTCAACCGGGCGATGGGGCACGAGGTGATGTTCATCTGCGCCACCGATGAACATGGCACGCCTGCCGAACTGGCCGCCGCCAAGGCCGGCAAGCCCGTGGCCGACTATTGCGCCGAGATGCATGATGTCCAGGCCGAGATCGCCCGCGGCTTCCGCCTGTCGTTTGACCATTTCGGCCGGTCTTCCAGCCAGCGCAATCACAAGCTGACCCAGCATTTCGCCGGCGTTTTGGCCGAAAATGGCCTGATCCGCGAAGTCAGCGAGAAGATGATCTATTCGATCGACGATGGCCGCTTCCTGCCCGACCGTTATATCGAAG
>JALQYS010000381.1 GCA_023254015.1 Paracoccaceae bacterium | reverse complement strand
GAAAGCTAGAAGTTATTTTAGAGAAAAGTAACTTTGCTTCTGTTGAGTATATTGATGATATAACAAAAGAGTTAGTTGATGGTGAAGAAGTAAATGAGTCTGTTGAAGTTGATGAAGATTCTATTGATATATCTATTCAATTGGATTATGAAGATTATGTTAAGGAATATATTTTGAAACAAAAATATGATAATGAAAAATTCAAATCTGGTATACTTACTGAATTTGATGATGTGATTAGAATTTATAAAGAAAATTATACTACAAATAAAAATTAAAATGAGAACTGAAGTTTCCATCGACCCGATGACCGCCCCCTGCATCACGCAAATATCCGTGGGCAGGGCTATTACCACTGACAAGGAGAAGACTGATGCTGACCCACCCCACTTCCGAGCGCCTCACCGCGCTCGGCCTGGCCGGAATGGCCCGCGCGCTGGACGAGCAGCGCCGCGCCGGCCCAACGTTCGAGGCGCTTGGCTTCGAAGAGCGCCTCGGCCTCTTGGTCGATCGCGAGGCCGCCGAGCGCGACACCAAGCGCCTGACCGCCCGCCTGAAGTTCGCCGCCCTCCGGCAGACCGCCAGCGTCGAGGATCTTGATCTGCGCACCCCACGTGGCCTCGACCGCGCCGTCATGGCGCATCTGATCGACGGGGGCTGGATCGATCGCCATGAGAACCTGCTGATCACCGGTCAGACCGGCCTCGGCAAAAGCTGGATTGCCTGCGCCCTGGGTCACAAAGCCTGTCGGGACGGGCGCAGCGTCGTCTATCACCGCGTCCCACGTCTCTTCGAGGCCCTCGCCCTGGCCAGGGGTGACGGACGCCACGCCCGCATGCTCAAGGCCATCGCCAAACTGGACCTTCTGATCCTGGATGACTGGGGTCTGGCCATCCTCGCCCCATCGGAGCGACGCGATCTGCTGGAAATCCTCGAAGACCGCCACGGCCGTGGCTCCACCATCGTCACCAGCCAACTCCCGGTCGAGCACTGGCATGAGGCCATCGGCGATCCGACCCTGGCTGACGCAATCCTGGACTGCCTCGTTCACAACGCCCATCGCCTTCAGCTCTCAGGCGAAAGCATGCGCCGAAAAGCCACGAAACCCCTTGACCTCGGCCCGCAGGCCTGACTCCATGAAGCCGTCGATCAGCCTGCCCGCGACCGCGAAATGGCTGCCCGCGATGCCGTGAAACAAGCGCCCGCGATCGCGCGAAATCACTGCCCCAATCTCGCGAAATCCGCAGGCACCCCAGCTGAACGGCTCTTGCGGCGACTGGGTATCCGGGTCAGTGACGATACTATTCTCCGACAGTTGCTACGCGCAGCTCAAGTTGTTCCACCACGCGCACGGATCATCGGGATCGATGATTGGAGTTGGCGAAAGTCGCAGAACTACGGGACGATCATCATCGACCTCGAGCGTCGCGCCGTCATCGATGTTCTCGAAGATCGTGATGTCGTCACATGCACCGACTGGCTAAGGCGTCATCCTGAGGTGGAAGTCATAAGCCGGGATCGCTGCGGTCTCTACGCCCAAGCCGCCCGAAAAGGAGCGCCGCAGGCGGAACAGGTCGCCGACCGGTTTCATATCGTGCAGAACCTTCGCATGGCAATCGAGGAGCAAATGAACTTGCACGGTCGCGCGACTGGCAGAGCATTGCTCTCCGATGCAGACAACATCAGCACGGCCAGTAACCTTCTGAAGTCACGTCTTGCGCACCGCAAGTCTCGCGAGGAGATATACGAGACAATTCGGGCACTTCGGCAGCAAGGGCTGACGTGCAGCGAGATCGGGCGGAGGACGGGGTTTCCCCGACGTAGCGTCGCGAAATGGCTGCAGTTCGAGACGCCACCGGACCGAAAGCGCGCGGTCCTCAAACGCTCGTCTGCATGGTATTTTGAAGAGTACCTGAAGCAACGCTGGGAGAACGGTATTCGCAGCGGCAATGCACTGCTCCCTTTGATCCAAGAACGTGGTTACGAGGGCAGCCTGTCAAACTTGCAGCGGCTCTTGGCCGGATGGCGCAGAGCCGAAAAACAGGAACAGGAGGGACCCATCAAGGAAGATCAGATCCTTGCACCGGTCCGGGACCCGGAAACCGGGCACGCGATTTCCCCGGTTATCGCGGCCGCACTCTGCATCAAACCAAGAGGAAAGTTCACCTTGGAACAGGCGAGAAAAGTCGAAGTTCTCAAGGAAGGCTCGCCTGCCTTCACAACAATGCGGCGCCTCGCCATGCGTTTCAATGGCATCTTGCGTGGTCGAAAAGCAGACCCGCTGCCCGCCTGGATCGACGATGCGATCGAAACGGACCTGGCGCCCATCGTGCGGTTCGCCCGAACCTTGAACAGAGACATTGATGCGGTCAGGAATGCGATCGAAATGGAGTGGAGCAATGGTCAAGCCGAAGGCCAGATCAACCGATTGAAGACCTTGAAGCGCGCGATGTATGGGCGAGCCGGCCCGAACTTGCTCAGGGCCCGAATGCTTCCTCTGCACCACACAAATTGAGGATGACCCGAATTAAGGGCCACGCGACATCCACCTCGGGATCGATGAGGAAACGCTGGAGATCCGGGCAGTCGAGGTCACCTCCAGCAATGTCGGCGACGCGCCGATGCTGCCGGACCTGCTTGCCCAGCTGCCCCCGGATCAGGAGATTGCCACCGTTACAGCAGACGGTGCCTACGACACGCGCGCCTGCCACGACGCCATCGCTGACCGCGGTGCGGCAGCAATCATTCCGCCCCGCCGCAACGCGAGACCCTGGAAGCCGGACACGGCAGGAGCCCGAGCGCGCAACGAGATACTGCGGACGTCAAAGCATCTTGGCCGGGCGCTGTGGCGGAACTGGAGCGGCTACCACCGACGTAGCAGAGTGGAAACGAAAACGAACTGCGTAAAGCTACTCGGACAGAAGCTGATGTCCCGCGACTTCGACCGCCAGGTTGCCGAAGTTCAGATCCGTGCGGCGGTAATGAACCGCTTCACTGCCCTCGGCATCCCGGTCACCCTGGCACTGGGATAAGTGTGTCCGGAGAAAGGGGAACTGCGGTCATCATCTGATTTGTGCAACAGCGCCCCTACACACGCGCAATCTCACGGATCAGATCATTTGTCTCTGGTCTCGTCGTTTGGTGCCGATAACGAAGAGCAGATACAGTTCGCGAAATTTCAGGGCCGTCGATGGGTATCGAAACGAGGCCACTGTCTGCCGGAATTGCCGTGGTTGGCAAAATCACCGCGCCTAATCCCTGCCGCGCGAGTTCGACTAACCAATCCACGCGATTTGACCGATAGGCCGCGTAGAGTTCGAGACCTTGGTCTGCACATGCCCCATGCAGCGCATCCCGCATTTCGCAATTGAGTCGATCGAGCATGTCAGTTTCAGCGAGTGTCGAAAGAGAAACAGCGTCTCGTTCAGACAACGGGTGCGACTTGGACACCACAACCTTGTAGGACTCGTCATAGAGCTGGTCTATTCGATAGAGGTCTTCACTGACCGTCGCCGCTGTGACTACGACGTCAAATTCACCCTCTCGCAATCCGGCCAGAAGCTTGGAGGCCGACGCCACGATCAACTCTATTTCGGCTTGCGGCAATCGTGTACGGAAGCGTTCCACGGCGGCTGAAATCCGGTTGTGACCGATCGTTTCGCCAACACCGACAGAAACAGGAACCCGCTCTAGTCGCGTGTGGCGGACGGCTTCTGCCTTGGCTGCCTGCGTTTCGTCATGCGCTTTCTGTAGCCTTGGCTGCATGAGTTTTCCGAGTGCCGTCAACCTGCATCCCGCGCGGTCCCTGACAAACAGATCACCCCCGAGCTCGTGTTCAAGCTTCTTGATCGCGGTCGTCAGGGACGGTTGGGAAACATTTGAGGCGCTGGCGGCATGGGTGAAGTTGCGATGCTGGCAGACAGCCAAAAAATACCTGATCTGGTTCATCTCCACTGCCACAGTCTCCGTCACTTTCCGTCATGAGGTTCACCATAGCACATGTCTATCAAAGAATAGAAGTTCGGGATTGGTGCCCGAGGCATTCGGCATGGGAAAAGGGTGCATCGAAACCAACCACGACGACCTGTCGATCAGGGTAAGCGCCACGGCGTGACCCTACGCGGCGAGGCTTGACGGCATCCTGAAGCGCCACGGCATAAGGTCTTCGATGCCACTCTGCGGATGGCCGTCGAGGATGGCGCGAAGGGTGGCTTCGAGGTAGTCGACGGGGTTCACG
>JALQYS010000323.1 GCA_023254015.1 Paracoccaceae bacterium | reverse complement strand
CAACTCCAGACAGCCTTGGAAATCCTGATCGGCGGGCACAAAGGCGGCATCCGGCTGGCCGGCATAGCTGTCATCCCCCGGCCGCCCATCCTCGCGCGACCACAGCGACAGCCCCGCCGAAAACGGCGGTGGCATCAGAACCAAACCCTCGGTGATTGCCTTGTTCATGTCCGAATCCCTCGTCTCTTGTCCGATTCTCTGGCCCGATCCCGGCCTCAGCCCGCACAGCCTCTGCCGGGCGCCGTCGTGGCCGCAGATTAGGCAATCGCCGGTTAACGAAGCCGGACAGGCGCGCGCGGTCGAACCGCCCCCCCCCCGGCAACAGGAGGCGCCGGCCGCAGTAGGGGCGGCACGAAGGCGGGGCGAAACTCTGCCGAGAAGATGGAAACCCGCCGGTCCTGGCGCAGATATGGCCTGTGAAAGCGCAGTGCCTTGTGCTAGCACCTTGCGAGGCGGCGATTTCGGCGCCCGTTCCCATTTCATCCATAGGATGCGGAGACCCGCCCGCATGCAAGATTTCAGTCAGTTCCTCCTCGGTTTGAGCCGCGGGCACAAGATGGCCATCCAGGTCATCGCCGATGGGCTGGCCATCACCCTGGCTTTTACGCTTGCGATCTGGCTGCGTCTGGACACCCTGTTTTTCCTTTGGCAACCGAAGGTCTGGATCGCGCTTGTGCCGGCACTTGTCGCGGCGCTTGTGGTTCTGCAGGGGTTGGGCTTTTACCGCGCGGTGATCCGCTATATCGCCCCCCGCGCACTCAAGTCGGTCGTGCTGGCCGCGTTTGCGTCGGGCTGTGCCATGGCCGTGACGGTCGATGTCCTGGACCTGCCGATCCCGTTTTCCACGCCGTTCATCTATGCCGTGCTGGTCTTTCTGGCCATCGGCTCCTCGCGGTTCATTTTCCGCGAGGCGGCCTATCAGACCCAGATCCACCGCCGGGACCAGGTGCTGATCTACGGGGCGGGCGGGGCCGGGCGGCAGCTGGTGCAGACCATGAGGCTGGGCACCGATTACCTGCCGCTGGCCTTTCTTGACGACGATCCGCGCACCCATGGCACCATGGTGGCGGGGCTGCGCGTCCATCCGCCCGAAAAGATCGATCAGCTTATTCGCAACAACAACATCGGCGCGATTCTGCTGGCCATCCCCTCGGCCAGCAAGGAGCGCCGGCGCGAAGTGCTGAAATGGTTGAAGCAATTCCCGCTGCAACTGCGCACCGTCCCGGGCCTGCATGACATCGTGACCGGCGCCGCCCGCATCGACGATATCAACGAGGTGGAGATCGACGATCTTCTGGGCCGTGATCCCGTCCCGCCGCGCGATGATCTTCTGGGCGCCAATATCACCGGCAAGGCGGTTCTGGTTACGGGGGCGGGCGGCTCGATCGGGTCAGAGCTGTGCCGCCAGATCCTGCGGCAAAAGCCGAAATGCCTTGTGATGTTCGACGCTTCTGAACCCGCGCTTTATGCCATCGACGAAGAGATCCGGCTGATGTGCAAACAGGACCGGCACGAGGTGACAACGGCTGCCGTTCTGGGATCGGTGCGCAACCGGACCTTGCTGGAGCGGATCATCCGGCGGTTCGGCGTGCAGACCATCTATCACGCCGCCGCCTACAAACATGTGCCGCTGGTCGAGCTGAACGTGGCCGAAGGCATCCGCAACAACGTGCTTGGCACCCGTTCGGCGGTCGAGGCGGCGGTGGCCTGCGGGGTAGACTCCTTCATCCTCATCTCCACCGACAAGGCGGTGCGGCCGACCAACATCATGGGCGCCTCCAAGCGTCTGGCCGAGATGATCTGTCAGGCCATGGCAAACGCGCCCCATGTCCGCACCCGGATTTCCATGGTGCGATTTGGCAATGTGCTTGGATCCTCGGGCTCGGTCATCCCGCTGTTCCGCCGCCAGATCGCGACGGGGGGGCCGCTGACCGTCACCCATCCCGAAGTGACGCGCTTTTTCATGACCATTCCCGAATCGGCGCAGCTGGTCATTCAGGCCGGGGCCATGGCGCAGGGCGGTGATGTCTTTGTGCTGGACATGGGCAAGCCTGTCCGCATCCTGGAACTCGCGGTCCAGATGGCGCGGCTGAATGGGCTGAAGGCCATTCTTCTGGAAGAGGAACGCCCCGTCGGTCTGGGTGAGATCGGGATCATCTTCACCGAACTGCGTCCGGGCGAGAAGATGTATGAAGAGCTGCTGATCGGCAATGATCCGCAACCGACAGCCCATCCGCGCATCCTGACCACGACCGAGCGGCATCTTCCCCTGAACGAGCTGACCCGCACGCTTGACCTGATCGAACAGGCCTGTGCGCGGTCGGATATCGCGATGATCAGCACCTTGCTGGTCGAGGCGCGGACCGACTACCAGCCCAATGGCAGGATCGTGGACCACTTCGATCAGGGAGAGCAGGGCGAAGATCGACTGCCCGTGCCCGAGACCAAGCACCTGACCCTTGTCAGCAGCTGACCGCGTCCTTCGTTCTGGCGATTCGTGCCACAGGTATCCGTGCTGATCGCCGGGGATCGGCCGCGCCGCGCCGGGGGGCCGCTCAAGCCCCGGGTAAAGCGCAGAGTGTTGCCATTTTGACGAAAGCCGATCGCAACGGCGACAGCATTTTGTCACAAAGTCGCTGTCGGATTGTCTTTGGAAACCCAAGCTGGTTAGATGGGGGCAAGAGGAAGCATGGCTTTACGGCGTCGCCTCTGACCCAACCCAGACGCCCCACACCCAAACTGGAGGTTCCCATGAAGAAGATCGCTCTCGCTGCCGCTCTGTCGGTTGCTGCTACCACTGCTTTCGCCGGCGGCATGGCCGAGCCCGTGATGGAGCCGGCTGTTGTCGAAGCTGGCACCTCGTCGTCGGGCGGCATGCTGGTTCCGCTGCTGCTGCTGGTCGTCGTGGCCGCTGCCGTGGCATCGAACTGATCCTTCGCGGATTTGACCTGAAAAGAGCGGCAGGGATCCTGCCGCTCTTTTCTTTTGTGCGGCCCTTGGCCTAAGGGTCGGGGGCTTTGTCGTCGGTCTCGGCCAGTTCGGTTTCCAAGAACCGTTCGAAGGCATCCAGATCGACGGGTTCGAACTGCCCGAACCCCTGCATCCAGACCGAGGCCGCGCGCAGGGCGTCCGGCTCCAGCTTGCACCAGATCACCCGCCCGCGCCGTTCGCGGCTGATAAGCCCGGCATCGGCCAGAATTCCCAGATGTTTGGAAATCGCGGCAAGGCTGATGTCAAAGGGTTCAGCCACATCGGTCACTGCCATGTCATCCTCCAGAAGCATGGTCAGGATGGCCCGGCGCGTGGGGTCGGCAAGGGCCGCGAAGGTGGTGTCAAGACTGGCTGCCATGGCCGGACTATCGGGGGGCGGGGGCAATTCGTCAACCGAATGGTTGAATGACAGATTGGCGCCGGGTTTGGGGGTGGCCCTGCCATTCTGTAGCTGGTTCTTTGGATTGTTGAATGATTTCAGATCATTACCTGTCGAACTCAACCTGCCTTGCCGTCTTGACTCATCCCGGCCCGCCCGATAGGTCATGCCCAACTTCCGAAGGGGCGTCTTGCCATGGTGTCTGAGGCTGACCGCGCACGACTTGAGGCGTTGGAAAAGCGGATTGCCGAGGCAAAGCAGGCGGTCGAGCCGCCGCGCAGCACCAAGGAGGATCAGTATACCCAGGCGCAGCTGGCCTGGCGAATGGTGATCGAGCTTGTGGCCGGTCTGGCGATCGGCTTCGGCATCGGATACGGGCTGGACCGCCTTATGGGCACTATGCCGGTGTTTTTGGTGCTGTTCATCTTCGCGGGTCTCGCGGCGGGTGTCAAAACCATGCTGCGCTCGGCGAAGGAAGTAGAGATGCGACGGGCTGCCAAGGCGGCCAAAGAAGGGGATGACGGACGTGGCCACTGAAGAAGCTGCAGCACACGGCGCGGAACATGGTGAAGGGCTGGTGTTCCACCCGCTGGACCAGTTCAAGATCACCCGCCTGTTCGGCGAGGGTCCGATCGAATGGTATACGCCCACCAATGCCACCCTGTGGATGGCGCTGGCGATTGTGGCGATCCTCGTGATCTTCGTGTTCGGCTCCAAGGGCCGCGCGCTGATCCCCTCGCGCCTGCAGTCCATCGGCGAGATGGCCTACGGCTTTGTCTACAAGATGGTCGAGGACGTGGCGGGACATGACGGCGCCAAGTTCTTCCCGATGATCATGACCCTTTTCATCTTCATCCTGACCGCCAACATGCTGGGCCTTCTGCCGGGGTCGTTCACCCCCACCAGCCACATCGCCGTGACGGCGGTTCTGGGCTTTGGCTTCTTCATCTTCGTCACGCTTCTGGGCTTCGCCAAGAACGGCGCGCATTTTCTGGGCCTGTTCTGGATGTCGGATGCGCCCTTGATCCTGCGCCCGATCATCGCCGTGATCGAAGTGATTTCCTACTTCGTCCGCCCGGTCAGCCACTCGATCCGTCTTGCTGGCAACATCATGGCCGGTCACGCTGTGATGAAAGTGTTCGCGGCCTTT
>JALQYS010000276.1 GCA_023254015.1 Paracoccaceae bacterium | reverse complement strand
TAGGCGTTCAGCGACACCGGCGGGCCAAAGCTCGCAGCCGCCGTGCCGAAACCGCGGAACCGGCCGCGGATCTTGCGCCAGAAATTGACAAGGAAAAAACGCAGGATCGACCAGAGGCCGGCGCGGAACCGGCGCTCTTTGGCCTGCCCCGCCGCCACCAGAACCCGGTCCTCCAGCACACGATCATACGCCAGACCAACCGGCACGAACAGCACGTCACGCCCGGCCCCGGCCGCCGCGAGGATATAGGACAACAACCCCATCCGCGCCGGCCCCACCCGCCCATCCAGACTGAGACCGCCCTCGGGAAAGATCGCCTGCGTCGTGCCCTCTTCGGTCGCCATCTGGACATAGCGCGCCAGGACCCGACGATAAAGCGTGTTGCGGCTGCCGCGACGGATGAAATAAGCTCCCATCGCCCGGATCAGGCGTGACAAGGGCCAGATCCGCGCCCATTCCCCTACAGCATAAGACAAGGCCGAGCGGTTCGCGACCAGCCATGTGACCAGCACATAATCCATGTTCGACCGGTGGTTCATCACGAAGATCACCGTCGCCTTGCGGTCCAGATCGCCCGCAAGCGCCGGATCAACCTTGCCGATCCGCACCCGGTAAAGCCCCCGGCTGATCCAGCGGGCAAGGCGCGTCGCCACACCGAAATACAGCGTTGCCGAAAAGCTGGGCACGATCTCGCGGGCATAGCGGCGGGCCTCTTCCAGCGCGACGCTGCCGGGAACACCGGTTTCGCGGGCATGGTCCGCGACCGCCTCCATCACCTTCGAATCGTAGACCAGCCGGACCACCATGTCTTGCCGCCGCGCCAGCTTGAACCATTCGATCGGCCGATCCAGCCGGGTGTTCAGACGTTCAAGCGCCTTTTCCGCCCGTTTGCGAAAGAACCAGCGCACCGATGGGAACAGGAAATGCGAGGCGAAGGTGACCGTGGCAAAGCCAAGAATCAAAACCAGCAGCCAGAGCGGAAGGGTGACCTCACGGAACATGCAGGCAGGCTTGCAGGAAAGGCCGCTTGCGTCAAACGCCACGTAGGATGGGCAATATTGCCCATCCTACGAAACAGACCCATGCCGCAGCGCAGCGATTGACAGCGCCGGAAAATGTCGCCTATCTGTCGCCTGACGAAATAAAATTGCCGACGCGATTCAGGAGGCCTCCCATGACCGCGCAGAAAGAACAGCCCTGGCTTTTCCGCACCTACGCGGGCCATTCGACCGCCGCCGCCTCGAACGCGCTTTACCGGACCAACCTAGCCAAGGGGCAGACAGGGCTTTCCGTGGCCTTCGACCTGCCCACCCAGACCGGCTATGACAGCGATCACGAATTGTCGCGGGGCGAGGTGGGCAAGGTGGGCGTGCCGGTCAGCCATCTGGGCGACATGCGCGCGCTGTTCAAGGACATCCCTCTGGAGCAGATGAACACCTCGATGACGATCAACGCCACGGCCCCTTGGCTTTTGGCGCTTTATATCGCGGTGGCCGAGGAACAGGGTGCCGATGTGTCGAAACTGCAGGGCACCGTGCAGAATGACATCATCAAGGAATACCTGTCGCGCGGCACCTATATTGCCCCGCCGAAGCCCTCGTTGCGGATGATCACCGACGTGGCGGCCTATACGCAAAAGCACCTGCCCAAATGGAACCCGATGAACGTCTGTTCCTATCACCTGCAAGAGGCCGGTGCGACGCCCGAGCAGGAGCTGGCCTTTGCCCTGGCAACCGCCTGCGCGGTGCTGGATGATCTGAAAGGGAAAGTTTCGCCGGCAGATTTCCCCAATATGGTCGGGCGGATATCGTTTTTTGTCAACGCGGGCATCCGCTTTGTGACCGAGCTGTGCAAGATGCGCGCCTTTGTCGATCTGTGGGACGAGATCCTGTCGGACCGCTATGGCATCACCGACGCCAGGTATCGCCGCTTCCGCTATGGGGTGCAGGTGAACTCGCTGGGTCTGACCGAACAGCAGCCCGAAAACAACGTCTACCGCATCCTTCTGGAAATGCTGGCCGTCACGCTGTCGAAAAAGGCCCGCGCGCGCGCCGTGCAGCTGCCCGCCTGGAACGAGGCGTTGGGCTTGCCGCGCCCCTGGGATCAGCAGTGGTCGCTGCGGATGCAGCAGATCCTGGCCTATGAGACCGACCTTCTGGAATATGATGACCTTTTTGATGGCAACCCCGCCATCGACCGCAAGGTGAACGCGCTGAAAGAGGGCGCGCGGGCAGAACTGGCGCAGATCGACACCATGGGCGGGGCGGTTGCGGCCATCGATTACATGAAGGGTCGTCTGGTCGAGGCCAATGCCGAGCGGATCGCCCGGATCGAGGCGAAGGAGACGGTCGTGGTCGGGGTCAACCGCTGGACCGAGGCCGCCCCCTCGCCGCTGACGGCCAGGGATGGTGCGATCATGGTGGTGGACGCAGCCGCCGAGGCCGACCAGATCGCGCGGCTGAAACAATGGCGCGCCGACCGGGACGAAACCCGGGTTCAGGCCGCCCTTGCCGCCCTGCGGCAGGCGGCAGCCTCGGGCGCCAATATCATGCCCGCCTCGAT
>JALQYS010000269.1 GCA_023254015.1 Paracoccaceae bacterium | reverse complement strand
CGATTTTCGGCATCTTATTACGCCCTGTAAACTGAACGCCGTTATCGGGAGAGAAACGCGATAAAATCCTGCATCACAACTTCAGTTGGGCGACAGTGAGTAAGGTGCTCATTCGTCGTCCCCACGATCTTCTCTGCCTCTGGCGACAACGGTCTCGGCGGCTTTGCCCACTCATCAAACACGTCATTTTCATCCCAGCGATTCACCGCATAGAAGTGAATGATATCGCCCATCTCTGGTAACAGGGCCGAGCCGTGGGTGCGCGGCAGGATGCCGGTTTCGCAGACGATCGGGCGGACGGTCTTGGTGTCACGGCCGTCGATGCGGGTGCCGTTCGACACCACGTCACCGCGCAGGATCGAGGATTCCAGCTTCTTGATGGCCGAGCCGAGGTTGATGTCGGCCAGATCATCTTCCGACAGGGCGCCCTTGATCGCGTCAACCGCAGCCGAGATGGCATTGGTGCGTTCCTGCTTGTCCTTGATGGCAAAGGCAGCGCGCATCTGCGCCTCACCCGCCGCTTTCACCTTGGCATAGATGGCCGAGATGTCGGGCGGCGTGAAATCGAAGGGCTCTTTGGCGGAATGTTCGGCAAAGTCGATGATCAGGTCGATGACCGGCTGCATCTGTTCGTGACCGAACACGACGGCACCCAGCATCTCCTCTTCGGTCAGCTCATAGGCTTCGGATTCCACCATCATCACGGCATCTTTGGTGCCGGCGATAACCAGGTCCAGACGCTGTTCCGGCTTCGAGCGAAGCTGCGTCATGTCGTCCATGGCGGGGTTCAGCACATATTTACCGTCGACAAAGCCGACACGGGCGGCGCCGATCGGGCCCATGAAGGGCACACCCGAAACGGTCAGCGCGGCCGAGGCGGCGATCATCGCCACGATGTCGGGATCATTCACCAGATCGCAGGACAGAACGGTGGCCATGACCAGCACTTCGTGCTTGAAGCCCTCGACGAACAGCGGGCGGCAGGGACGGTCGATCAGGCGCGAGACCAGCGTTTCCTTTTCCGAAGGACGCGCCTCGCGCTTGAAGAAGCCACCGGGAATCTTGCCCGCGGCATAATATTTCTCTTGGTAGTGCACGGTCAGCGGGAAAAAGTCCTGACCGGGCTTGGGCGCCTTTGCAAAGGTCACGTTGGCCATGACCGAGGTTTCGCCCAGCGTCGCGATCACAGACCCGTCGGCCTGACGCGCAACCTTCCCCGTTTCCAGCGTGAGCGTTTCATTGCCCCACTGGATCGATTTCTTCGTCACATTGAACATATATCGTTTCCTCAGGAACCGGCCCCCTGGCCTGTCGTTCCACATATATGGCGGCCCCATTGCCGCCGCCCCCAATCCTGATGCACGGGCCCGGGGGTCGGGCCTCACGTCGCAGATGGGCGGGCGCATACAGGAAAAGCGGCAGTTTGGAAAGGGCTTTGGCGGATCTGACCCGACGTGACCCCGCCTGCGACCAAGTTAACGGTTGCCAAATCTCCTTGCGGCACTATGCAGGCGAGAAACGACGAGGCAGGAACATGCTGGACGAAAGCGGGATGACCCCCGAGAAGCAACAGGTCAAGGCGGCCCGCGATTGGGTGAAAGTTCTGGCGCGCTATCGCCAGCCCGACACAGCGCGCAGCGCGTTTGAACTGGGGGTGACCATCGGGCCGTTCCTGCTGTTGTGGGCGCTGGCCTGGTGGGCGATGGGCATCAGCTATTGGCTGACGCTGGCGATTTCCTGCGTCAACGCGGCCTTCCTTTTGCGGCTTTTCACCATCCAGCATGATTGCGGACACGGGGCCTTCTTTGAAAACCGCACGGTCAGCGACTGGCTGGGGCGGGTTCTGGGGGTGCTGACGCTGACGCCTTACGATGTCTGGCGGCGGTCACACTCGATCCACCATGCCAGCGCAGGCAATCTGGGCCGCCGTGGGATTGGCGACATCACCACGCTGACGGTGGGCGAATACCGCGCCCTTCCGGTGATGCGGCGGCTTCTCTATCGGCTGTATCGCAATCCGGTGGTGCTGTTCGGCATCGGGCCTGGCTATATCTTTCTGCTGCAAAACCGCGTGCCGCTGGGCCTGATGGGGCATCTGCGGTACTGGATCAGCGCCATGACCACCAATGCGGTGATCCTTCTGGCGCTGGGGCTGATCCTGTATTTCGGCGGTTGGGCGCCGATTCTGCTGATCTTCCTGCCCACCAGCCTTCTGGCTGCCACGGCCGGGGTCTGGCTGTTCTATGTGCAGCACCAGTTTGAACACACGACTTGGGCGCAGGACAAGGACTGGGATTTGCACGCCGCCGCGTTGGAGGGCAGCTCTTACTACGTCTTGCCGCCTGTCCTGCAATGGCTGACGGCGAATATCGGCATCCATCATGTGCACCACCTTTACAGCCGGATCCCCTTCTACCGCCTGCCTCAGGTCTTGCGTGACCATGCCGAACTTGCCGGGATGAACCGCATGACCATCCGCGAAAGCCTGCGCACGGTGCGGCTGCAGCTCTGGGATGAGGCCAGCCACAGGATGCTGTCCTTTGCCGAGGCCCGGCGGGCCTAGCCTCCGCGTCGGGCCACCAAGGCCACGCCTGCAAGGGTGACAACCAGCCCGAGCGCCATCGGCCAGGTCAGCGGATCGTCGAACAGGAAGAAGGCCCAGACCATCGTGACCGGCGGTGAGAGATAGACCACCGCCGATACCACGGCAGGCGGGTAAAGCCGCAGGAACTGGTAATAGATCAGCCAGGCGCCATAGGTGGCCGCCACCACGAGCCAGGCAATACCCAGCGCGTAATCGGTGCTGATCGGGGGAAACAACCCGCCACCCGCCGCCGCAAAGGGGGCAAACAGCACCGCCGCCCAAAGGCATTGCAGGCCAAGACGCTGGACAATGGTCAGCCGGCTGCCGCCCCGCCGCTCTTGCAGAACCGTTGACAAAGCAAAAGCCAGCATCCCCAGCATGGGCAGCGCATAGGCCCAGACCGGCGCCGTGCCCAGCGCCAGTGCATCGGCGGAAACCGCCAGAACCCCGGCGCAGGCGATGCCTGTGCCAAGCCACTGACGGCCGGTCAGCCCCTGCCCCAGCATCGGCGCGGACAAGGCCGCAATCCCCAGGGGCACCAGATCTGCCATCAGGGCGACCAGCCCCGTCGGCACGCCCGCACCGATCCCCATGGCAAAACCGCCAAGGTAAAGGAACATGCCGAGAAAGGCGAAAAGCCCCTGTTCGGCGAGCTCGCGCGCCGTGATGGCCGGCCCCCTGCCCCATGGCCCGATCAGGAAAGGCAGAAGCCCAAGGCCCGAAAACAGGCTGCGGGCGAACAGGATCTGAGGAACACTGGCCGAATCATGACTGAAACGGATCCCGACAAAGCCGGAGGACCATGCGACGACAAGCGCCGTGGCAAGGGCAAGAAAGACGGGGGGCGAGGGGCGAACGGCCATGATGCGCGCAAGGTTGCCCGGATTGCACCCGTTGCCGCCCCAAGGCACGACCTTTTCACGCCCACCCGCGACAAAGAAAAACGCCCGCCGCGGCTGCGACGGGCGTTTTCCTGAAATCTGGTCGGATCAGCGACGCAGGCCCAGACGCTGGATCAGCGTGGTATAGCGGCCCTCGTCCTTTTTCTTCAGATAGTCCAGCAGCTTGCGGCGCTGGGCCACCAGCATCAGCAGACCGCGACGCGAGTGGTTGTCATTCTTGTGGCCCTTGAAATGCTCGGTCAGCGTGGCGATGCGCGACGACAGGATCGCAACCTGAACCTCGGGCGAACCGGTGTCGCCTTCCTTGGTTGCATATTCCTTGATCAGGCGGGCTTTTTCTTCGACGGTGATCGACATCGGATTTCTCCTTGGCTGAGGGTGACGGCACAAGCCGGGATGTCGTCCAGCAGGGCCCTTGATGCCCTTTCGGGCTGCCGCAGTCGCCTACGGATGGCGGCGTATAGACGAGCTGCGTCCGAAAAGAAAGCCCGGAATCGCCCCTCCGGGGCCGTTAACCATCAGGCAAGTTAGTTCAACTTTTCAGGATCGGTTCCTAGAGCCAAGCCGCCTTCGGTGCTATGGTGGCACAGAGCGCAGGGGGTGCGATGTCCGCCCGCGCCTGTATCAGGTTATTCCCCGGTTTCGCCGGGCTATTCGGCCAAGGGTTGTGTCATGCTTGGATTGCTGGGGCTTGTTGGTGCCTTGTTGGCCAGCCTTACCGTGGACGGGGGAACGTCTGACGACAGCACAGGCCGGCGCGAGGTCGAAGATGCCGATGTCGACCGCCCCGAGGAAGAGGCCTGGGGCGTCTCCACCGCCTTTCTTGATCCGGCCCCCCCACCCGATGAGGGCGGCGATGGCATCGCCCGGTCAGACGATACACCAGACGCGCCCGATCCTGACCTTCTGCTGTCGGGAACCGCGGGGGACGATGTTCTGTTGGGTCGCGCCGGACAGGACAGCCTGTCAGGCACCGACGGGCAGGATCATCTGGAGGGCGCCGCAGGCGATGACAGCCTCGCCGGCGGCTCGGGCGATGACAGCCTTTGGGGCGATCTGGGCGATGACTGGCTGACGGGCGAGGACGGAAACGACAGGCTGGCCGGATGCGAAGGTGACGATACCGCAGACGGCGGAGCCGGGCAGGACTCGGTTCTGGGCGGCACTGGCGATGACAGCCTCGCCGGGCAGGCAAGCGATGATCTGGTGGATGGCGGAGAGGGGAACGACTGGCTGTCGGGGGGCGATGGCGCGGACGCATTGGAAGGGTCGGCGGGGAACGACACTTTGATGAATGGTGACGATGACTCGGTTGACTTCCTGAATGGCGGCCAGGGCGATGACAGCCTGCATCTTGGCACCGGGGATTATGGCAATGGCGGGCAGGGGGCAGACCTGTTCACCCTGCAAGACTTTGCTCCGGGTGCACCGTTGGTGCAGATCACCGATTTCGACCCGGCCGAAGACGGCCTTGTGGTGGTTTACGATGCCGCACTGCATCCCGATCCGCAGCTGACGGTCAATTCGGGCGGCGGGTCAACCTTCCTTCTGCTGGACGGCGTACCACTGGCCAGCCTGACCAACGGCGCAGCCCTGGATCTGAGCCTGGTGCAGTTGCAGGCAGCCTAGGCCAAGGTGCCGTCCCAAGGCTGGGGCTGCACCGCATAGCCGATATAAAGCGGATGTCTGGGATGGCCGGCAGCTGTCAGTCCCAGGTGCCAAAGCGGTTTCTCCGCCCCAGCCAGAAGCGGCGCCACCTGCGCGGCCCGCCCCGCAAGCGCGCCATGCCCACCCCAGCCGCAGAGGATGGCATCGGCCCAGGCTACCCCTTCGGCCAAAGCCCGGTCGTTGCCGGGCCCCACCGGATCATCGGCAAGGCGCAGCGCCCGCGGATCGGTGGCACGCAGGGCAAAAAGGTTGACCACCCGAAACCCGCCAAAGCCCAGCGCCCGCGCCCGGCGTTCGCAGCGCTCTACCGTGGGGTCATTCACCAGCTCCGACGCCGTCGAGGGGTTCAGCATCACCCACAACAGCCGCGCCCCCGGGGCCCATTGCCGCGTCAGCGCATAGCGGTAGGTCTGGCAATCGGAATAGACCGCCTCGCTGGCCGCATCGCCCTTTTGATGCGCCCGCAGGATCATCCTAATCGAGGTTGAACACGCGCGAGGGGTGCAACTCACCCGCCTTGTAGATGCCGACAGCCACCGGGCGGCCCTGATAGCTGGCCCAAGCCTCGTCGCCATATTGGGCAGAGGACGCCAGAACCATGCCCGGATTGCCGTTCTTCAACCGCGCCGCGCCTTCGGGGGTGCAGGGCAATTCCGGCAGATCCGCCAGACCCAGCTCCAGCGGCAGAAGCAGCGCATCGATCTCGGGCGTTTTCGCCAGCCGGTCGATGTCGTCCAGCGACACGCCCTTGGCCGCGTCAAACGGTCCCGACCATTCGCGGCGCAGCCAGGCGACATGGCCCAGGCAGCCCAGCGCACGCCCCAGATCGCGGGCAATCGACCGCACATAGCCGCCCTTGCCGCAGATCATCTCCAGATCGACATGGTCGGCATCGGGGCGCGCCAGGATTTCCAGCCGCTCTACCCACAGGGGACGCGCGGCAAGCTCCATGGTCTCGCCCTCGCGGGCCAGATCATAGGCACGTTCGCCATCAACCTTCACGGCGGAAAACTGCGGGGGAACCTGCAGGATATCGCCCCGAAAAGCCTGCAAGGCCGCCTCGATCTGCTCATCGCTCGGGCGGCTGTCGCGGGTGTCCACCACCTCGCCTTCGGCGTCGTCGGTGGTGGTGGCCGCGCCGAAGGTCACGCGGAAATGATAGCACTTCAGTGCATCGGTGACATAGGGTACGGTCTTGGTCGCCTCGCCCAGCGCCACGGCCAGAACGCCGGTCGCGGCCGGGTCCAGCGTGCCGGCATGGCCTGCCTTTTGTGCCCCGAAGGCCCATTTCACCTTGTTCACCACCGTGGTTGACCCAACCCCGGCGGGTTTGTCCACCACCAGCCAGCCGTTCACCGGCCGGCCCTTTTTCCCGCGTGCCATCTTAGTCCCTTGTCGTCACGACGCCGACGATCGGCCCCATGGGAAACCCCAGATCGTCGCGCTCAAGCGCAGGCGCATACAACCGCGAGACCGAGCCATCAAGGAAAAGCGCGTTCTTCACCCCCAGCACATCGCGATAATAGCGGGCAAAGGCGTGAAAGTTCACCTCGTCATTCGAAATCACGAACAGCGCGCGCCCATCCTCGGCCACGCCCACGCCGTTGCGGTAATTGTAGCTGTCGGAATCGGGGATAAATCGGGGATGCAGCGCGCCGTCGATCACCAGCATCGGGCCGGACTGGGTGGCAAAACGGCATGCGCGCGGGGCCTCTTTGAAGCTGCGGCTTTCGATGATGGAAAAGCCCGAGCCGACACAGAACACGCCATTGGGCAAAAGGCCAAAGTTCCCCGGCCCTTCTGACGTGACCAGACCGGCCTTTTCGACCCAGTTTTCAACATAGAGCCCGACCGGCGACAGATCCGAATGGAACATGCCGGCATTCATGGCAAAGGACAGGGTCTTGCCACGGCCCATCAGATCTGCGTCGACGGCGGCAAAGGTGCCATAGGGGCCGGTTGGTCCGTTCAGGAACAGCCGAAGGTCCTCGTCCGGCGACACCTCGCACCACGTATAGGACGCCCCTTCGAACAGATCGTCCCGGCAGGTCACCGCCTGCGCCATGCCGGGCAGGCACAAGGCGACAAGGGCTGCCTTAATCCTCATCTTCGCTGGCCGGATCTTCGTCGTCCGAAGCGGCCAGATCGCGCCGCACCGCCGGATCAGAGAACATCCGCCGGGTGTCGTCCAGCCGGTCAAAGGTTTCATCCGGGCGAAAGCGCAGGTCGGGCGCGTATTTCAGCGTCATTTCCTGCGCGACGCGGTGGCGCAGTTCCGCCTTGTTGCGGGCCAGCGCCGCGATGGCGTTTTCTACCGGAACAGACCCCATCAGCGGCATGACGTAAACCGTCGCCACCTTGAGATCGGGCGAGCACGAGACCTCGCCCACGGTGATCGACATGGCGTTCAGCTCGGGGTCGTGAATCTCGGCCCGGTTCAACACGTCAGACAGGGTGCGACGGATCAGTTCGCCGACGCGAAGCTGGCGTTGCGAGGGGCCATTGGCCGAGTGGAAGCGTTTGTTCGACATGGATGCGATGTAAGCCCTTTTGGCCCGGCCCGCAACGCCGGGCTTTTCGCATGGGCCGAAGGGCGCTCAAGGGGCTGCAGAACAAGGGGGACGCCATGGAAAACCTGCCTGCTCGCTGATTTCACGCTCACTCAGCGAGCGGTGTGAATCGGGTCTCCCGGCTTCGATTTCGCCCGTGGAGCTATCAAGCACGAAGATTCTCCGCCTTTCAAGTGAACGGGAGATCAGTTGATA
>JALQYS010000256.1 GCA_023254015.1 Paracoccaceae bacterium | reverse complement strand
CAGGCGTTCGGGCGTGCCTTCGGGGGCGGGCTCGCCGGTGAACCACAGGTCGGCCCCGATCAGCGGCAGGATGTTGCGCGCCGTGGGCGAGACGGTATCCAGCTGGGCCTCGATAAAGCTGTCGCGGGTGTGCACCTCGCGCGCCTGCATCAGCGCCAGAAAACGCTGGATGCGCTGGGTGTCGCCCCAGTCATAGGAGACATGGTTGGGGAAGGGGCGATCGACCGTCTTGTTGTTGGTGTTGCCGATGATGCCGCTGGCGGGGTTCACGATGCGGGGGTTCTGCTCGTAGGGTTGTACGCCTGTCCAACGGTTCTTGCCCTCCCATCCCGGCGCGGGCATCCGGCCGCGCGTCACATGTGACGGGTCGCGCGCCGGAATGGCGCCGATGGTCTGCAGCGCGATGGTCTGGCCATCGGCCAAAGTCAGGTTCTGGCTGGGCGCGACGTAAAGCCGGCCGGCCTCCATCGCCTCATCGACGCTTTGCGCCGTCATCAGCCGCAGGCCCGCCATCATCGATGTATCGGCCCCCGAAAGTGCGGTCCATTGCAGGGCCGCCACGGCACCGGGGGGCGTCACGCTGTCAAGGTCATAGTGGCTGCCGGGCAGGATCGGGCCGCTTTCGCTCCAGCGTTGGGTGATGGTGAGGGGGGCACTGTCCTTGACCGTGATGATGGTCTTTTCGGTGCGGAAGGGCTTTGGCCCTTCGGGCGTCAGGTATTCCTCGGGGTTGGCGGGGTTGACCCGCTCCATCACCACGTCCTGATCGTCGACATAGGAAGAGGTCAGGCCCCAGCCAAGTTTGTCGGACCGGCCGACCAGCATCAGGGGCATGCCCGGGATCGTGCCGCCGATGATCCCGCCCGTCGGCAGTTCCAGCCGCGCCAGATACCAGATCGACGGCGCGGTCAGGCCCAGATGCGGGTCATTGGCCAGAAGGCTGCCCCCCGCGGCCGAGCGCGAGGGCAGCGCCGCAAAGGCGTTTGACGCGCCCGCAAAGGCGGCGGAATGGAAGGGCGACAAGGGATCGTCGATATAGGCCATCTTGAGCGCGGCCTTCGCGGGGAAGGGGCCGGGCATCAGGCTGGCATAGGGCGGCAGGGCCATGACGCCTTGCGTCGGATCATCGGCCAGAAGGTCCGACAGCCGCTCGGGCGAGAGCACCTGCGACAGTTGCGCCCGCTGCACCTCGTTTTCCAGATGGGCCGACAGGTCCAGCGCCATCAGCTTGATGATCGCGATGGAATCGGCGGGCGACCAGGCGGAAATCTCGCGCGAGAAGAGAAAGAACTCGGGCGCGCCGCGGCCGCGCGCGCCGTCGTTCACCTGTTCGATCCAGGCGTTCACCCCGGCCGAATAGGCCTTGAGAACCGCTGTCGTGCGGGCGTCCTGCGCGGAGACCGACTCCTGCGCCAGCCGGTAGATGTCCAGCCGCCGCAACAGCTCGTCAATCTTGACCGTGCGGTCGCCGAACAGTTCCGACAGCTTGCCCTGCGCGGTGCGGCGCAGCATCGTCATCTGCCAAAGCCGGTCCTGCGCATGCACAAAGCCCAGCGCATAGAACACATCCTCTTCGGTTGTGCCAAAGATATGCGGCACATTGGCATTGTTGCGCACGATCTCTACCGGGGCCGAGATGCCCGGCAGATCAAAGCTTTCATTATAGTCCGGCAGCGAGCGCGACAGGATGTAATAGGCGATCCAGCCGACCAGAAGCGCCAGCACCACAAGGCCGGTGACAATCCGCACCATCCAACGAAAAGCAGTCAACATGAGGGGGACATCCTGAAGGGGAATTCTTGACGGCGGCAACCGGATACCGTCCTAGTGCATCGGCAGACAATCGGCAATCGGATGAGGGGCATCATGGCGAAACTGGCATTTCTGGGCCTTGGAGTGATGGGATTTCCGATGGCTGGGCATCTGGTGGCCAAGGGGCATCAGGTGACGGTCTACAACCGCACTCCGGCCAAGGCCGCGGCCTGGGTGGCGCGCCACGGCGGCGGATCGGCCGCCACACCGCGCGCGGCGGCAGAGGGGGCCGATTTCGTGATGGCCTGCGTCGGCAATGACGATGACCTGCGCTCGGTCTGCCTTGGGCCGGACGGGGCCTTTGCCGGCATGGGCAAGGGGGCGATCTTTGTCGATCACACCACGGTTTCGGCGCAGGTCACGCGCGAGCTGGCCGAAGTCGCGGGCCATATGGGCCTTGGGTTTGTCGATGCGCCGGTGTCGGGCGGGCAGGCGGGGGCCGAGAATGGCGCGCTGTCGATCATGTGCGGCGGCCCCGAAGATCAGAATGACGCGGCCGAGCCGGTGATGGCCGCCTAC
>JALQYS010000253.1 GCA_023254015.1 Paracoccaceae bacterium | reverse complement strand
GAACTCGCCATCCAGGCTCGCCAGCGCATCGTTCACCACCTGCCTGATCTTGCGCAACGGATGCCGCGCGGGGATGCGAGCCTCAAGATCGACATAGCTGAACAGCGACCCGCTCGTCTCGTCCGTCCCGCGCATCATAACCCCCACCGTTATCGTCCCGAGGGTGAATCATGTTCTTAAACCACTGTCGAGGCGGGACTATTTCAGCGCCCTGTTCTCATGATCGCTGTCAAGCCTTTGTTTAATGGCAAATAATCCGGCTGGACCGGGCGCTGCACGGTGTGGATGCGCAGGGTAGGAGACGGAACTGAGACGACGGTTTAGCAAGCTCTCATGCGCGGGTTGGCTACCGCATGACCGTGGTTTCGTCTTGGGGCTGCCTCGGTCTAGGGATCGGGCATCGACATTGTCGGCCCATAACAGGCGACGAGGGTTCCCCACCGCGTTCTGTCCCCAACCCTGCGCATCGGCATGGATCAGGCCGTCTTCTCCGCCAGGCCTATGCCGGTCACGCAGGATTGGCTGTTGCCGCACTTGCAATGGCGCAGATGAAGCCCAACATCTCGCGGGCAATGGCCGTGGTGGCCACCACCTTGGCCTTCCCGGCCGCCCTCAGATGGCGATAGCGCTGGCACATCCTGAGCTGTCCTTTCCAGGCGATGTCGCGCACCGCCATCGGCAAGGCTTCAAGCCGGGCATGGAGCTTCGGACTGACACGCGCCTGCATCCGGTAGCTCCAAGCGCCCTCGATCAGCGCCCTGCGGGCAAGACCACTACCGGCCTTGGATATCCCGCCCCGCCGCACGCTGGCGCCGCTGGAGTATTCCGCAGGGGTCAGCCCCAAATAGGCCATCAGTTGTCGTGGGTTGTCGAACCGGCCGAAGTCGCCGACTTCGGCCACCACCGTCACGGCGACAATAAAGGCCACCCCGCGCATGGCCTGGATGGCTTCAACCACAGGCGCGAGGTTCCAGCCGGGCATGAGACCGGTGATCTGGGTTGTCAGCTGCTCGATGCGCGCCTCGGCATCGGTCACGGCATGGATGTAATCCTGCAGAACGACTTGCTGGGCTGGCTGGGTGAACCGCACCGTGGGCAGCCAGCGGCGATACGCCTTGGTCCACCCCTTCTTCCCGGGATAGATACGGCCGTGCCGAAGCAGGAAGCCTTGCAGATGCTGGCGCGCCTTGCCCGCGCCCGGATCAGATCGCGCATCGCCTCATGTGCCACATCCGGCACCCGCACCGCCGTCATCTTGCGCGCACGATGCAACTTTGCCAGCATCACCGCGTCCCGGCGGGCGGTCTTGACCCGGTCCCCCGCCTTCACCGGGGTGTGCCCGCGAAGATGCACTCATGGCCCATCTCGGTGAGGGACCGCTGCAGGCCATAGCCGCAAGGCCCCGCCCCATAGCTGAAACACAGCCGACGACCTTCAACAGCCAATGTATCAACCAGCTTGCGGATATGATCGGGACGGTGCGAAATCGTCCCCCAATGGCGGACCTCGCCGCCCCGTTCGCCCTACGCGACCGCCCCCGAGATCGTCGCCTTGTGGACATCCAGCCCGATGAACGTGCTATCCTGCATGTGGTCTCTGCCCCATTCGTGCGGCGCGGCGCCCGCCAACAGGGCGCAACCCTCGAACGGAGAATGCCGCGGGAGAGGCCACCAACCCAGTCAGTTCACACCGCGATCATGGGGGCTAAGAGGCGGTGCGAAAGCCGCGCCGCGCCTGACGGCCCTTTACCGCGCCCTGCCGTGGCGGTTAGGTAGAAAGGTCCGTCGATCTGGACCGCGGAGGATTTTCAGCATGTTTGGCGTTCAGCTTTGCGACGGGGCGGTATTTTCCTGCGATGTCGATTTTGGCGCTGGCGATTTTGCCAATCTTTCGTTCTTTGATGCGGCTCGGCAGGATATCCTGTTTCACCTGTCGCTGCGCGCGGCCGAAGGGATGCTGGTCTGGAACCGCCGCATTGCCGACCAGTGGCAAGACCCGGTGGCGCAGGATTTGCCCTACCCGGCTGGGCAGACCCGGCTAGAGATCACCTTTGGCACGCCGCAAGGGGCGTTGCGGCTGAATGGCCAGCGGCTGGATGTGCGCGGCGATGTGGTTTGGCCCGATCCGGCAACGCTGGCGGCCTTTGACCTGCAGGGTGCCTTTGTGCCCGAAAGCTTTAATCTGACGACTGGCGCCGCGCCCGAAACCCTGCCGGGCCGGGGCGAGATCGCGCTGCAAGACGGCTGCCTGCTGAGCGGCTGGGGCATCGATCGGCTGATCGACACCCAGCGCTTTGCCCTGCGGCTGGCCGGTCAAGACGGGCTGGCCACGCCCGAGATCTGCGCGCTGCCCGATATCGCCGCGCGCGAGGGGCTGCAAAACCCATGGATTGGCTTTCGTGCGGATCTGCCGGGCCGGGTCTGGCGGCTGGTGCCGCCCGGGGCCGATGTGCCGGTGCAGCTTTACAGCAATGGTCGGCCCTGTGGCGCGCCCTTGGCCCTGACCCGTGCCGCAGTGCTGGCGGGGATCGAGACGCTGGCCCCCCAGCTGGACTTCGCGGCCGATCCGGTGCGCGCCACGCTGGTGGTGGAACATGTGCGCTTTGCCCGGCTCTGGCCCGATCTGTCGCCCGACGCGGCCGAAGCCGTGCGCCGCATCGCGCATTTCTACCGGCTGAACGATTTTCTCTGGGCCGATGAACCGGCCAGCCTGCCGCCACCCCCGGCCCGCCCCGACCCCGAGGATGACAGCAGCGAGGAGGCGATGGTCCGCTTGGCCGAAACCGCGCGCGCGCGGTTTGGCCAGAAACTGCGCAGCGCCGATGCAACTGGGGCCAACCCCGACATGGCGGCGCTGTTGCCAGAGATGATCTTTCTGCCGCGGGGTGCGCTGCAACTGGTCTGCCTCTGGCTGGCCGAGGTGTTTTGCAGCGCCGACCGCTTTGACGATCTGTGGCGCTTTGCCTGCGATCAGGGCGTGGCCGATTTTGAACCCGGCCCCCATGCCTGGCGCAATTCGGCTATCCTGCCGTTTCTGGTGGCCGCTGGCCGGCTGGCCGAGGCCGCGCGCATCCTGTCGGATATCGCCCCACCGCAAGAGGGCTGGCGGTCGGTGCCTGCCATCGCTTGGGTGATGCGCCAGACCGTCAGCCCGCCCCCGGGCTGCGGCACCCCGGCGGCGCTGCCCATGGTGGAACGTGCAGTTCTGCTGCGGCCCTGTCTGGATTTCATCGGCCATCGCGCAGGGCTTTACTGGGATGTTGCGCCCAATCAGCAACTGGTGCAGGCCTTGGCGCAGGTGATCGCCGGGCGGGCGCTGCTGCCGCAGGATCTTGCCGAACAGGCCGAAGTGACGGCGCTGCGCGCCTATGCGCTGACCCCCGAATTCTGGCAGGCCTTGCAGGGCGTGGCCCTGCCGCCGCGGTTGGCGCAGGCGCGCATGGCCTTTGACACGATTCGCGATCACCTTGAGGGGCGGCATCTGCAAGGCGCGGCGCTGGATGGCGCGCTGCGCGTGATGGCGGCGGGGGGCGCGGCCGATCTGCCCCGGCTGCGGCGCGAGCTCTTCGCCCCCGCGGGGCTGGCGTCGGGTCAGGGCATGCTGGCGGGCCTGCTGCCCGACCGCGCGCTGCCGCTGGCGCGGCAACTGGCGCTGCTGGGCGAGGGCGCGGATGAGGCGCTGCTGCGCCATCTGGCCTTTCCGGGCACCGAAGCGCCCACCGATCCGGGTGCGGCTGCCGAACTGGCGACCGGGGCCCGCGCCGCGGTGCGCCGTGCCTATGACATCCTGCCCGCATCGCCGCATCTGCCGGCCCAGCAGGCCGCGGCGCAGGCGATGGCGGCGCTGATCGACGCCTTGGCCGCCTTGCCGGCCCCCGAACGCGCCGCCCGCGCCGCGGCCGATCTGCCCGCGATCCTGCCCCGGCTGGCGCTGCTGGCGCAGCGGTCGGCCCGGCTTTTGGGGCTGGGGCTGGCGGTCACGCTGGCCGATCGGCTGCTGCGGTTGGGCTGCACGGCGGCGGCCGAAACGGTCTGCGATCATCTGGCCGCGCTGCGCAGCGCGCTGGATGCCGAAACGCTCGGCGTGATGAACTGGAACCCCGCGCTGCAAC
>JALQYS010000083.1 GCA_023254015.1 Paracoccaceae bacterium | reverse complement strand
ACAGATCAGGGTCTCGGGCGGCAAGGCGGCCAGTTTCTGCAAGGAGGCCCACATCTGCTGGGGGCTGCCCTCGAACAGCCGTCCGCAGCCGCCGGCCATCAGGCTGTCACCGGTAAAGCAAAGACCTGAGGCGGGAAAATGAAAGGCGATATGGCCCACGGTGTGGCCCGGCACGTCGATCACGACGCCCTCTTCGCGGCCCAGCATCACATGATCCCCGTCCCACAAAGACCAGTCCAGCCGCGGCAGCCGGTGGCGGTCTGGTTCGGCCCCCCAGACCTTTGCCCCCAAGGTGCCCCCCGTGGCGGCGCGCAGGGCGGGAACGCCCGCGATGTGATCGTCATGGTGGTGGGTGAGGAAAATGTCGGTCAGCCGCCACTCGCGCCAGGCCAGCTCGGCCAGAATCGGCGCGGCTTCGGGCACATCCACCACACCGGTCGCACCGCTTGCGGGATCGTGAATCAGATAGGCGTAGTTATCCTTCAGACAGGGCACGGTCACAAGTTCAAGTGGCATGGCAATTCCCACGGTTCCGGGTATCCTGCCCCGCAATCTGATCCGAAGGGCGGCCCTCTGCAATGCACCTTGATGTGCTTGACCTGCGCAATTTCTACTACCGCACCCAATTGGGGAGGGTGGCCCAGCGGGCGATCCGCGATCAGGTGGTGGCGATGTGGCCGCCGCTGCCGGGGCAGACCGTGACGGGGTTCGGTTTTGCCGTGCCGCTGTTGCGCCCCTATCTGGCCGAGGCGCGCCGGGTGGTGGGGCTGATGCCGGGGCCGCAGGGCGTGATGCCCTGGCCTGCCGGCATGCAGAATGTCTCGGTCCTGTGCGAAGAGCACCTCTGGCCCCTGCCCACGGGGTTGGTGGACCGGTTGGTGATCATGCACGGGCTGGAAACCTCGGAGGACCCGACGGCGGTGCTGGAGGAGGCGCATCGCGTTCTTGGCCCCGGGGGGCGGGCGCTGTTCATCGTGCCGAACCGGGCCGGCCTGTGGTCCCGCCGCGATGCCACGCCCTTCGGCTTTGGCCGACCCTATTCGGCAAGCCAGCTTGAGGCGCAGTTGAGACGCCATGGCTTCACCCCCGAGCGGGGCCTGACCGTGCTGCACGCCCCACCCAGCCAGGCGCCGTTCTGGCTGCGCTCAGCCCATCTGTGGGAGAGGATCGGCCGCCGCCTGCCATGGCTGTCGGGCGGTGTGCTGATGGTCGAGGCGTCAAAGCAGGTTTACGCCCCCACGCGCGGCGGCCTTCTGGAGCGGGCGCGCAGGCCCGTGCGCCTTTGGGACGGGGCCGCCCAGCCGGTGGGCAGCCCGAAGCGGGGTTAGAGCGTGGCGTAGGGCGTGCGGGCCTGCACGGCGGCCTCATCGGCATAAATCGCGATGCGGTCCAGCGGGAAGGCCTTGGTCACGCCCTGCAACAGCAGCAGCATCGAGCTGGCCTCATTGTCCAGCAGCAACTCCATCGACCCCAGGACTTCGTTGAACCGCAAACTTGGCGTGAAGGCCCCTTCCTGCCCCGGCGGCAGGATCAGCGCCAACTCGTCCTCGTCCGGGTCGAAATCCGCGATGACATGGCTGCGCGACGACGAAAGCCAATTGTCAACCTCGCCCTGCGTCAAAAGCACATCCAGCGCCAGAAGATCGGCCCCTTCGCCAAGGGTCGTGGGTTGGTAATCGGGGTGCAGGTCTCCATGCACTGTAGAGATCCGATCCGCACTCACATGGTCCAGAAGATCAGTGATCACCACATCATCACCGTCGCCCGCATCAATCTGGCCGCCCTGTTCGATGATGATCAGGTCATTGCCCGCGCCGCCAAAGATGGGCAGTCCCTCACGTTTGTAGCGATCTGCATCGTCGCCCAGAACGGTGTCGTCCCCGGCCCCGCCATGGACCTCACCATGATAGCTGTCCACGCCATTGAACAGCGATCCGTCGGCGTCCGGCTGGATCAGGTCATTGCCATCATCGCCGTAAAGGTCGCCGATGCCGCTGACGATGTCATTGCCCGCGCCGCCATGGACGGTCGGCTGAAGCTGGTATTGACCATCGCCCGCAGCGATCACCGTGTCATCTCCGTCGCCGCCCCGACCATCCGCCCGGTCCGTTGCCACCACGCGATCATTGCCCGCGCCTCCGTCAGCCCGCGACTGGTCGTGGGCAATCAGCGTATCGTTGCCCCCCAACCCCAGCCCGTCCTGACTGTCGTTCAGCGTGATGGTGTCCTCCCCCGCACCACCGGTCAGCGTGGCGCTCAGATCGGGGTCAGGCGCCCAGTCCAGCACGTCGTTCAGGCCATCGCCACACAGCACGAGATCGTTGAAATCATAGTCGTGCTCGCCCTCCAGATAAAAGCTGGCGGTCGGCCAGTCATCTTCGTTCGAACCTTCAGGAAGGCTGACCGAGACGATGGTCTGGTCCAGCGACTTGACGTACAGGCTTTGCAGAACCAGCTTCGCCGGGTCACGGTCGCCCAGAATGACCGCAAGCCTGTCATCACCAGGCGAAAAATCCGAAACGAGCGTGCCGGCGAAGCCGTTCGACGAAGCGCTCCAGTCCAGCGCAAAGACGTCGCTGCCGTCGTCGCCGTTCAACGTGGTGTTGTGAACAGAGGCGATGAGCGTGTCATTGCCATCGCTGCCATAGGCCCTTGTGCTGTCTTGGGCAAAAATCAGGTCATTGCCTTCTCCGCCCTGCCCAAAGGCCGTATCGCTCAGCGTGATCTGGTCATTGCCCATGCCGCCATAGACCAGATCGTTGCCGTCGCCGCTGAGGGTGTCGTCGCCGTCCACGCCCTGCCAGTCGATCACGTCACCAACCTCGTTGCCATAAAGCACCAGATCGGTCAGGTCGAAATTGCGCAGACCTTCCAACTGGAAGCTGGTCGATCGCACCGCCCCGTCGGCCATGGTCTCTCGCAGGGTGACAAGGGTATAATCGTCGTCGGGGTTGGCCGGGGTGATGTAGAAGGTCAGGTTGCTGGTCTCGCGTGTGCCCAGCAGCAGGGCGATCCTGTCGCCTTCCTGCAGGTCCTCGACCGAGACGATGAACGAGTCGCTGGTGGCATGAAGATGGGCGTCGCGGTGGTCGATCAGGAAGGTGTCCAGCCCCGCGCCGCCAAATAGCCGGGCGTCGCCCTTGCCCTGCAACCAGTCGTCGCCGTCCTCGCCATAAGCCTCGGCCTGATCCTCGGCGCGCAGCGTGTCATCGCCAACCCCGCCATGGACCTTGGTCAGATTGCTGCCTGAAAGATAGTCATCGCCTTCGCCGCCCTTGATCGTGGCATTGTCGGCGCCGATCAGGCTGTCGTTGCCCTCCAGCCCATAGCCCAGGGCCGCATCGCCCGCCTCAATCGTGTCATCCCCCGCGCCGCCCAGCCCCTGGGCCTGATCGTCCAGCGTCAGAAGGTCATCGCCTTCTCCGCCGAACACCCGCGCGTTGCCCGACGCGTCGATCCTGTCGTCCTGATCGGCGGGACGTTCCGCGTCGTCATCGCCCCCCATGGTGGCCAAAAGCCCACCCACCAGCAACAAAGGCAACAGGATCAATTCCATGAAAGGCCACCTTTAAAAAATCACTTAAACGCGCCTCAAACACGCATCTGCCAGAGTGCCTGTCAATCAAAAAAGCGGAGGGCGGGGCAGGTCGTCGAGGGCGCTGTTTCCCATCCGGGCACAAACGGGTTGCCTGTGCAGTAATGCTTCCATTTCGGAACCAATCCTGACCCCCGCACACCCCGAATCGAGCGAACCGGCCTTGAGGCCGCGGACCGCCTGGTGCCTTGCCCGGTCATGATAGCGCTACACTTCGGGCAGATTTGCGCTGCCGCCGCGCACCCGCCCTTGACGGCGCCCGAAATGCCCCTTCTGCCGCATGCTTTTCCCCCCCAAAACCCGTTTCCCCCGGTTGCGGGGTGGGGAAGGCTCTGCTAGAGACGCGCCAAATCGAAAGACGCATGCACCTGCTTGCGCCACGGTCGGCATGTGCCTTCCATGGCAAGGGGCGGGTCAAAGACAGCGGAAGGGATGACGTGTCCGAACCAGTTTCGATCTCTCAGGGCATCGCCGGGCGTTATGCGCAGGCCTTGTTCGAACTCGCCAAGGAAGAAAACGCCCTGACGGCGCTTGAGGCGGATGCCGATGCGCTGGGCGCGGCTCTGGCGGCCAGCACGGAACTGGCCGACATGATCGCCTCGCCGGTCGTGCCGCGGGCCGAGCAGTCGGCCGCGATGTCGGCCGTGGCCGCCAAGATGGGCCTGTCGGCGCTGACCGCCAACACGCTGGCCCTGATGGGGTCCAACCGTCGGCTTTTCGTGCTGCCGCAACTGGTGGCCAACCTCAAGGCGCGCATCGCCGAGGAAAAGGGCGAAGTCACTGCCGAGGTCACCGCCGCGACCAAGCTTTCGGCCGCCCAGGCCAAGAGCCTGGCCGAGACGCTGAAGGCCAAGGTCGGCAAGACCGTGAAACTGAACACCACCGTCGATGAAAGCCTCATCGGCGGTCTTATCGTCCGCTTGGGCTCGACCATGATCGACACTTCGGTCAAATCGAAGCTCGCGGCTCTCCAGAATGCAATGAAAGAGGTTGGGTGATGGGAATTCAGGCTGCTGAGATCTCTGCGATCCTTAAGGACCAGATCAAGAACTTCGGCAAGGACGCACAAGTGGCTGAAGTCGGCCGCGTGCTGTCGGTCGGCGACGGTATCGCCCGCGTTCACGGGCTGGACAATGTCCAGGCCGGTGAAATGGTGGAATTCCCCGGCGGCATCCGCGGGATGGCGCTGAACCTCGAAGTCGACAACGTCGGCGTCGTGATCTTCGGTTCGGACCAGGACATCAAGGAAGGCGACACCGTCAAGCGCACCAAGTCCATCGTGGACGTGCCCGCCGGTGACGCGCTTCTGGGCCGCGTTGTGGACGGTCTGGGCAACCCG
>JALQYS010000604.1 GCA_023254015.1 Paracoccaceae bacterium | reverse complement strand
CCTGATCTGCGAGGACATGCCGGATGTGGGTGCCAACGCCTATCCCATCGCCTTTGGTGACTTTGCGGCCGGTTACACGGTGGCCGAACGTCCCGACCTGCGCATCCTGCGTGACCCGTTCTCGGCCAAGCCGAACGTGCTCTTCTACGCCAACAAGCGGGTGGGTGGCGACATCACTGACTATGCTGCGATCAAGCTCTTGAAGGTTGCCGTCTCGTAAAGGGGCCGCACCGGGTTCGGCCCATCACGGGCCGGACCCATGGGCGCGCGCCGGGTTCGACCGCGCCGCCTAGCTGCTCCCCTCCGTCCGAGCGGCGTGGGGCGCGCGTCCATGGTGGGGCGAATTGAGAGGATCAGGGACATGATGCTGACCGAAGTAACGACGGTGCCGGGGGCCAGCCTGCCGGTGCAGGATTTGAAGGACCATCTGCGGCTGGGCACGGGGTTTGCCGATGATGGCCTGCAGGATGGGTTGATCGAGGGCTATCTGCGGGCAGCGATCACGGCGATCGAGGGGCGGATCGGCAAGGTGCTGTTGTCGCGCCGGTTCCGGCTGGTGCTGGAGGATTGGCGCGCGGCGGCAGAGCAGCCTTTGCCGGTCGCCCCGGTGGGCAGCATCCTGTCGGTCACGGTTGTGGATGCCTCCGAGGCGGCAACACTGGTGGATGCCGCCCGCTACCGGCTGGTTCAGGACATGCACCGGCCAAAGCTGGCCGCCTTGGGGGTGCTGTTTCCGAACGTGCCGATGGATGGCCGGGTCGAGGTGGTCTTTGACGCGGGCTTTGGCCCCACCTGGGCCGATGTGCCGGCCGATCTGGCGCAGGCGGTGCTGCTGCTGGCGGCCGAGTATTACGAGGTGCGGCAGGTCGGCGAGGAACGCGGGGCCGGGCTGCCCTTCCCGGTGCAGGCGTTGATCGAGCGCTGGCGGACGGTGCGCATTCTGGGGGGCAAGGCATGAGTGTGCCACAGCTGAACCGCCGGATGGTTCTGGAGGGCCCGGCGCGTGTGGCCGACGGGGCGGGCGGCTTTGCGCTGTCCTGGTTGGTGCGGGGCGTGCTTTGGGCGGCGCTGACCCCCGGAACAGGGCGCGAGGTTGCGGGCGAGGAGGTTCGCCAGTCGCAGACCGCCTATCGCATCACGGTGCGGGGGGCGCCCATCGGCTCGCCCCAGCGGCCGACGCCCGAGGACAGGCTGCGGGATGGGGCGAGGCTTTTCACCATTCTGGCGGTGACCGAGGCTGACCCGCGTGGCCAGTATCTGACCTGTTTTGCCCGTGAGGAGGTTGCGACATGAGCTATCAGGCGGCGGCGGCCCTGCAGACCGCGGTTTTTGGCGCGCTGGTCATGGCGCCGGCGCTGGATGGGGTGAGCGTGGTCGATGCCATCCCTTCCGGCGCGTCCCCCGGCACCTTTGTGCTCATCGGGCCGGAGGTGGCGGTGGACCGGTCGGACGGGACGGGCGCGGGGGCCGAGCATCGCCTGACCGTTTCAGTCATCAGCGATGCCAATGGCTTCATGGCGGCAAAAACCGTCGCCGGGGCGGTGTGCGAGGTGATGCTGGCCGGGGGCATGGTGCTGGGCACCGGGCATCTGGTGGGGATGCAGTTCCAGCGCGCGGTGGCGCGCCGGCTGGACGCGGGCACGACCCGCCGCATCGACCTGACCTTTCTGGCCCGGATCGAGATCTGAACGAGGCTGCCGGGGCGATGGCCTGACGGCATTGATGGAGATGACACATGGCAGTGCAGAACGGCAAGGATCTGTTGATCAAGGTGGATATGGTGGGCAACGGCACCTTTCAGACGCTGGCGGGGCTGAGGTCGCAGCGGCTGAGCCTGAACGCCGAACAGGTGGATGTGACGAACCTGGACAGCGCGGGCGGCTGGCGTGAGTTGCTGGCCGGGGCCGGAGTGAAATCGGCCAGCATCTCGGGCTCGGGCGTGTTTCGCGATGCGGCCACGGATGCGCGGGCGCGGCAGATCTTCTTTGATGGCGACATGCCGGATTTTCAGGTGATCGTCCCGGGCTTCGGCACCATCGAGGGGCCGTTCCAGATCACCTCGATCGACTATGCGGGCAGCCACAATGGCGAGGCGACCTATGAGGTGAGCCTGGCCTCGGCGGGCGAGCTGACCTTTGTGGCGCTGTGATGGCCAATCCTTATGCCGGGGAGGTGGCCATCTGGCTGGATGGCCAGCGTCATGTCGCAAAGCTGACGCTTGGGGCCTTGGCCGAGCTGGAGGCGGCGCTGGAGGCCGGCTCGCTGATGGATCTGGTCGAGCGGTTCGAGACGCACCGCTTTACCACCCGCGATGTGCTGGCGCTGATCGTGGCGGGGTTGCGGGGGGGCGGCTGGCAGGGCACGGCCGCCGATCTGCGCACGGCCGAGATCGGCTGCGGGCCGGTCGAGGCGGTGCGGCTGGCGGCCGAGCTGCTGGCGCGGGCCTTTGCCTTGCCGGGCGAGGCATGAGTGGCCTTGATTGGGCGGGGCTCTTGCGGGCGGGCCTGGGTCAGCTGCGGCTGACGCCCGAGCAGTTCTGGCGGCTGAGTCCGGCAGAGCTGCGGATCATGCTGGGGGCCGAGGCGGCCCCGGCGCCGCTGACGCGGGCGCGACTGGATGAGCTGGCCGCGGCTTATCCCGATCAAGGAAAGGGCTGGGACCATGGCAGAGATTGAAGAGCTGCGCGATCAGATCGACGCGCTGGAGGCGACGTTGACGGGCAGCACCGGCGTGGTGGCCGCCTTTGACGGCGAACTGGCGCGGATGCGGGAGAGCATGGTGTTCACCGGGCGCGAGGTGAACAGCCTGACCACCGGCATCGGCAGCGGCCTGCGTCGGGCGTTTGACGGGCTGGTGTTCGACGGGGTCAAGCTGTCGGATGCGCTGAAGGGCGTCGCCCGCAGCCTGTCGGATACGGTCTATGGCATCGCCATGAAACCCGTGCAGAACGCGCTGGGCGGGGTTCTGGCCGAGGGGCTGAACGGGATTCTGGGCGGCATCCTGCCGTTCCAGAAGGGCGGCAGCTTTTCGCAAGGACGGGTGATGCCCTTTGCCAAGGGGGGTGTCGTCGCGCAAGCCACGGCCTTTCCGATGCGAGGGGGCACCGGGTTGATGGGCGAGGCCGGCCCAGAGGCGATCATGCCCCTTGCCCGGGGGGCAGATGGGCGGCTGGGGGTGCAGGCCACGGGGGGCGCGCGGCCCGTCACGGTGGTGATGAACATCTCCACCCCCGATGTGCAGGGATTTCAGCGTAGCCAAAGCCAGATCGCCGCGCAGGCCCAGCGCCTCTTGGCGCGTGGCCAGAAAAACCGCTGAGGGAGGTAATCCATGGCATTTCACGACATCCGATTTCCCGCCAGCCTGTCCTTCGGGGCGCTGGGCGGTCCGGAACGGCGGACCGAAATCGTGACCCTGGCCAATGGCCACGAAGAGCGCAACACGCCCTGGGAACATTCGCGCCGCCGCTATGACGCGGGCATGGGCCTGCGCTCTCTGGACGATCTGGAAACGCTGATCGCCTTTTTCGAGGCGCGGCGCGGCCAGTTGCACGCCTTTCGTTGGAAAGATTGGGCCGACTGGAAATCCTCGACCCCTTCGCAGCCCACGGCGCCAACCGATCAGCGACTTGGCCTTGGCGATGGCATTACGACGGCGTTCCAGTTGAAAAAACGCTATCGGTCGGGTGAGCAGGACTATTGGCGCCCGATCACCAAGCCGGTTGCCGGCACCGTGACGGTGGCAGTTGCCGACGATCAGAAGGTGGAGGGCAGCGATTTTTCAGTTGATACGGACACGGGGATCATCACCTTCCTTGTCCCGCCCGACATCGGCGCGCTGGTGACGGCCGGGTTCGAATTTGACGTTCCCGTGCGCTTTGACACCGACCGGATCGCCGTCTCTCTGGCGTCTTACAAGGCGGGACAGGTTCCGGATGTGCCGGTGGTCGAGGTGCGGCCATGACCGGGCAAGAGGCGCTTTTGCAGCATCTGGCATCGGGCGTGACCCATGTCTGCCGCTGCTGGCTGGTGACACGGCGCGACGGGATGCGGCTGGGGTTCACCGATCATGATCAGGACTTGCAGTTCGAGGGGCATGCGTTCCGCGCGGCCTCGGGTCTGACGGCGGGGGCCTTGCAGCAGACCACCGGCCTGTCGGTTGACAATTCCGAGGCGCTGGGGGCGCTGAGTGATGCCGCGATCACCGAGGCCGATCTGGCCACCGGGCTGTTCGACGGTGCCGAGGTGCAAAGCTGGCTGGTGGACTGGGCCGACGTGGACGCCCGGGTGGTCGAGTTCCGCGGCAACTTTGGCGAGGTGACGCGCAAGGGGGGCACGTTCCGGGTTGAGCTGCGCGGGCTGACCGAGCGTCTCAACCAGGTGCAGGGGCAGGTCTATCAGGCCGGCTGTTCGGCCGTGCTGGGTGACGCGCGCTGCGGGATCGATTTGCGCGATGCGGCCTATCGCACCACGGTCATCGTGGCCGAGGTGGACGCGCGGGGCCGGCTGCGGATTGACGGGGCCACGGGCTTTGCCGACCGCTGGTTCGAACGCGGCCAGATCGAGGTGCTGTCCGGCACGGCGGCAGGGCTTCGGGTGATGGTCAAGGCCGACAGGCTGACCGGTAGCGGGCGGCTTGTCGAACTGTGGCACAGCGCCGGTTTGGCCGCGGGTGACAGCCTGATCCTGCAGGCAGGCTGTGACAGGAAGGCCGAAACCTGTCAAAACAAGTTCAGCAATTTCATGAACTTTCGTGGCTTTCCTCATATTCCGGGTGAAGACTGGCTGGCGTCTTACCCGGTCAGCTCCTTGCTCAACGATGGCGGGAGCCTGAAAGGATGACGCGGGGCGATGAGGTGGTTCGGCACGCGCTGGAATGGATTGGCACGCCCTATCGCCATCAGGCCAGCTGCAAGGGGGCTGGGACCGATTGCCTTGGTCTGCTGCGCGGGATCTGGCGCGAAATCCATGGGCAAGAGCCGCGCGCGGTGCCCGCCTATACCGCCGACTGGGCCGAGCCTTCGGGGCGGGAGGTCCTGCTTGAGGCGGCACAGGCCCTGCTTTTGGCGGTGGATCCGGGGCGGCACGGCCCCGGCGACATCCTTCTGTTCCGGATGCGCAAGGGGGCTGTGGCCAAGCACCTTGGGATCCTGCTCAAGATCGGCCCCGAAGCTTGCTTCATCCACGCCTACTCTGGCCATGGCGTTGTGATTTCGCCGTTATCGGCGCCCTGGCGGCAAAAGATTGCCGCCGTTTTCCGTTTTCCCTGAAGGAGCCTGACGAATGGCAACGATTCTCTTGTCTGCGGCGGGAGCCGCGGTTGGCGCGGGCTTTGGCGGCACGGTTCTGGGCCTGTCAGGCGCGGTGATCGGCCGGGCAATCGGGGCGACGGTCGGGCGGGTGATCGACCAGCGTCTGCTTGGGGCCGGATCAGAGGCTGTTGATGTGGGCCGCGTGCAGCGGTTCCGGCTGACCGGCGCCAGCGAGGGGACGCCGGTCTCGCAGGTCTGGGGGCGGATGCGTGTCTCGGGTCAGGTTATCTGGGCGACGCGGTTTGTTGAAACGGTCACGCAAGGTGGCGGTGGCAAGGGCGGCGCCCCGCGCACAAATCAATACAGCTATTCCGTCAGCCTTGCCGTGGCGCTGTGCGAGGGCCGCATCCGACGTGTCGGCCGGATCTGGGCCGATGGCAACGAGATCAGCCCCGCATCGCTGCAGATGCGTGTCTATAAGGGCGACGAAAGCCAGCTTCCCGACCCCAAGATCGAGGCCGTCGAAGGTGCGGGGCGGGCGCCGGCCTATCGCGGCATCGCCTATGTCGTGATCGAGGGGCTTGACCTCTCGGCCTTTGGCAACCGCGTGCCCCAGTTCACCTTTGAGGTCGTTCGCGGGGCCGAACCCCGGGCGCGGCCGATCATCGAGGAACTGGCCGCAACTCTGCCCGGGGTCTGCATGATCCCGGGGACGGGTGAATATGCGCTGGCCACGACGCCGGTTCACTATGAGATGGCCCCCGGAGAAAACCGGGCGGCCAACATGAACATGCCGTCGGATCAGACCGACTTCAGCCTGTCGCTGGATCAGTTGCGCGACGAATTGCCGGGGGTGGGGGCCACGTCGCTTGTGGTGTCCTGGTTCGGCGATGACCTGCGCTGCGGTCAGTGTTCGATCCGGCCGAAGGTGGAACAGACCGGCGTTGATGGGGTCGGGATGCCTTGGCGGTCGGGCGGGATTGTCCGGTCGCAGGCGGAAGAAGTTCCCCGGCAGGACGGTCGCCCCATCTATGGCGGCACGCCAACCGATCAGGCTGTGATCGAGGCAATTCAGGCGCTTAAGGCCGCGGGTCAGGATGTGACCTATTATCCCTTCATCCTGATGGATCAGATCGAGAGCAACACCTTGCCCGATCCCTGGACGGGCACGGCCGGTCAGCCCCGCTTGCCATGGCGTGGCCGGATCACCACGGCACTGGCACCCGGTCGCCCGGGCACGACAGACCGCAGCGCGGCGGCGGCGTCAGAGGTGGCGGCGTTTTTCGGCACGGCAACGGCGGCAGATTTCCAGCTTTCCGGCACTGATCTTTCCTATTCGGGCCCCGCGGAATGGAGCTATCGACGCTTCATTCTGCACAATGCCATGCTGTGCAAGGCTGCAGGCGGGGTCGAGGCGTTCTGCATCGGATCGGAGATGCGCGGACTGACGCAAATCCGCGGGGCGGGCGACAGTTTTCCGGCGGTGGCGGCGCTTATCCAGCTTGCCGCCGAGGTGCGGACGATCCTTGGACATTCGTGCAAGCTGACCTATGCCGCCGACTGGTCCGAGTATTTCGGGTATCATGCAGACGGGAATGTCTATTTCCACCTTGATCCGCTGTGGGCCGATGCGAATATCGATTTCATCGGCATCGACAATTACATGCCGGTCAGCGATTGGCGCGAAGGTCTGGATCATGCCGACGCCGACTGGGGGGCTTTGCATTATCCGGCCTATCTGCAGGCCAACATCGCCGGTGGCGAGGGCTTTGACTGGTATTATGCCAGCGAAGCCGATGCTGCCGCGCAGATCAGAACACCGATCACCGATGGTGCCTACGATGAGCCGTGGGTCTTCCGTTTCAAGGACCTGCGCAACTGGTGGAGCTGTCTGCACCATCCACGGATCGCTGGCGTACGGCAGGCGGAACCAACGGTCTGGGTGCCGCAGTCCAAGCCGATCCGTTTTACCGAATATGGCTGTGCGGCGATCGACAAGGGCACGAACCAGCCCAACAAGTTTCTTGATCCGAAATCCTCGGAATCCGGGATGCCCGCCTTTTCGACCGGGCACAGGGATGATCTGCTCCAGATGGCTTACTACACCGCCATGGCCCGGTTCTGGCGCGATGCTGCGAACAATCCGCAATCGCTCGTCTATTCCGGGCGGATGCTGGATTTTGACCATTCCTTGGCCTGGGCCTGGGATGCCCGGCCGTTTCCGGCCTTTCCGGCCAATCAGTCACAGTGGAGCGACGGGGCGAATTTCGAGGCCGGCCACTGGCTGAACGGACGGTCGGCCAATCAACCGCTGGCCGCGGTGGTGGCCGAGGTTTGCGAGGCTGCCGGTTTGCCCGATGCCGACACCAGCGGCGCGCTGGGGGTGCTGCGCGGCCATGAACTGGCCGAGGTGACCACTGCCCGCGCGATCCTGCAGCCCATGCTGCAGGCCCAGTCGATCGATGTTGTCGAGCGGGAAGGGCGGCTGGCATTCCTTCGCCGCTCGGGCGAGAGGGCTGTGCCCGTCGCGGCGTCCGAGATCGTGGAAACCGCCCCCGGCGAGCCCAGCCTTGAGCAAAGCCGTCAGGGCGCGGGCGAAACCCATGATCACCTGCGGCTGATCTATCTGGACGCCGACAGTGACTTTGCGGTCAGGGCTGTTTCTGCCAGCTTGCCGGATGCCGCCGGCGGTGCCGTTGCGCAGACAGAGGTCGGCCTTGCGCTGACGCGGGCCGAGGCCGCCGCGCTTGCCGAGCGCTGGCTGATCGAGGCGCGGCTTGCGCGGGATGGGGTGCGGCTGGTGCTGCCGCCCTCTCGGCGCGAGATCGGCGCAGGGACGGTGATTGAACTCCTTGGTCAGCGATTTCGCGTTGATCGCTGCGAGTTGACGTCCTTTCAGACGCTTGAGGCCGTGCGCATCGATCCTGCGGCCTATCGCGCGCCTGACATCATGCCTGAATCCGGTGTCTGGAAGGCCCACGTCTCGCCAACGCCGCCCTATCCGCTGTTTCTTGACCTGCCGTTGCTAACCGGTTCTGAGGTTCCGCATGCGCCGCATCTGGCTGTTGCCGCGTTGCCCTGGCCGGGCCGTATCGCGCTATGGTCCGCGGCGACCGAGTCCGGTTTCCGGCTGAACAAGGTGTTGGAGCGTCCGGCGCTGATCGGCGTCACGCAAACGCCCCTTCCGGCGGCCGACCCGGGCCGATGGGATCGGGGGCCGGCCCTGCGGATTCGGTTGGGGCGGGGAAACCTGTCCTCAGCCGAAGAGATCGCCCTGTTTGCCGGGGCCAATGCCCTTGCGATCGGGGATGGCAGTTCTGCAGGCTGGGAAGTTCTGCAATTCCGCGAGGCCGTGCTGGTTGCCCCGTCGACCTATGACATCTTCCTGCGCCTGCGCGGCCTGGGCTATACCAAGGGCACCGTGGGCGAGCGTATGGCCGCGCTGGGCAACGATCCGCGCTTTCAGTTCCCGAATAACGACGCGGGCCGGGCCGAAGTCATTGCCACCATGCAGAGCAAGATCGACTTCATCCGCACCAAGCTGCCCCAGGCCTTCCGCACCCTGGTTCGCGGCAATCTGGAAATCCGCCGCCTGCCGCTGGCCGAAGAGGCTGGCGCACCGGGCGCCTACGGCGGGGCCGGTTCCATCGACGGCACAGTCCCGGGCAAGATCTGGCTCAACCTGGGCGACGTGAGCCGTCACAGCCGCTATTCGGTGGCGACCCTGGCCTATCACGAGGGCATCCCGGGCCACGTCTGGCAGGGCGAATATGCCAACCGCCTGCCCCTGATCCGCACCCTGCTGGCCTTCAACGCCTATTCCGAAGGCTGGGCGCTCTATTCCGAAACGCTAGGCGACGAACTGGGCGCCTATGAAGG
>JALQYS010000501.1 GCA_023254015.1 Paracoccaceae bacterium | reverse complement strand
CCCATGTCCTCGGCCAGGCGGATGTCGTCGATCGAGACATTGCCGATCCCCTCCAGTTCGACCGCGTCGAAGGAGACCCGGGTGCCGAAGGCGATGGCGGAGAGGAGGGAGAGCTTGTGGCCCGCGTCGATGCCGCCGACGTCCAGGTTCGGGTCGGCCTCCAGATAGCCCAGTTGCCGGGCCTCTTCGAACACCGCCTCATAAGACAGGTTCGCGGCCTGCATCCGGGTCAGGATATAGTTGCAAGAGCCGTTCATCACGCCCATGACCCGCTTCATCCGGTTGCCGGCCAGCCCTTCGGTCAGCGCCTTGATGACCGGGATGCCGCCTGCGACGGCGGCCTCGAACCGGATCACGCGGCCTGCCGCCTCGGCCGCAAGGGCCAGCGCCTGCCCGTGATGGGCCAGAAGCGCCTTGTTCGCGGTCACCACATCCTTGCCGGTGGCAAGCGCGGCCTCGGTCGCGTCGCGCGCGGGGCCTTCATGGCCGCCCATGACCTCGACGAACACATCCACATCCTCGCGCCGGGCCAGCGCCACGGGGTCGGTCTCCCAGGCATAGCCCGACAGATCCGCATCGCGGTTCTTCGTGCGATCACGGGCAGAGACGGCGGTAATGACCACGGGGCGGCCGGTGCGCGCCTCGATCAGGGCGGCGTGTTCCTGCACGATCTTGACCACTCCGATGCCGACGGTGCCCAGACCCGCAAGACCAAGACGCAAAGGGGCAGGGTTGGCGGCGGTGGACATGGCAGACCTCTTGGTGATGGATGCAAGCCTGTTAGCCGTTTCGCATCCGGGGTGCAACGCAGGCGGTTAGCGTTGGCGCAGCCGGCGGGCACGTTCGCGCAAGCCCGCCACATCGCCCGCCAGCGCATTTGACAGGTCGGGCGCTGCCGTGGTCAGCGCCGCCAGCTCGCGCGCGGTCAGCAGCGGCGGCGTTTCGCGCGACGCCTCAAGATCGGTTTCAGCCCGGCCGACGTCGGGAAAGTCGGCACAGGCGGCAAGCAACAGGCAAAGGGGCAGGGCACGGATCATCTGTCCACCCTAACGCAACCCCTTGGTCTCGAAAAGCCCGCTCTGCGCCGCCCCCGGAGCCCCGCGAAGAGCGCCGAAGGCGACGATGAGCGCCGGCCTAGTGTGCTGGCCTAGTGTGCCGGCTTGATGAAGGTGCCGTTGCGCAGCTCGCGCATCGCGGTTTCCAGCTCGGCCCGGGTGTTCATCACGATCGGGCCATGCCAGGCCACAGGCTCCTGCAGGGGCGCGCCCGAGATCAGGAGAAAGCGCACGCCTTCAGGGCCCGCGGTCACCGTCACCTCGTCGCCCTTGCCGAATTCCACCAGCGTGCGGTTGCCCGACAGATCGCGGATGTTCAGCTCTTCGCCGGCCACTTCCTTTTCCAAAAGCACGCCGCGCGGACGCGCCGCATCGGCAAACTTGCCTGCGCCGTCAAAGACATAGGCGAATGCGTGACGGCGGGTGTCGACCTTGAAGGTCTTTTTCCGCCCCTCGGGCACGAAGATGTCCAGATATTGCGGATCGGCGGCGATGCCGTCGACCGGGCCGCGCTTGCCCCAGAACTCGCCCACGATCACCCGCACCACGGTGCCGTCATCGTCGATCACTTCGGGAATGTCCTTTGACCGCACATCCTGATACCGCGGCTTGGTCATCTTCAGATGGCCGGGAAGGTTGGCCCAAAGCTGAAAGCCGTGCATCTGGCCCTTGGCGTTGCCCTTGGGCATCTCCTGATGCAGGATGCCTGAGCCTGCGGTCATCCACTGCACGTCGCCGCCCTTCAGCGTGCCGCGATTGCCCAGGCTGTCGCCATGGTCCACCGATCCGGCCAGGACATAGGTGATGGTTTCGATGCCGCGGTGCGGGTGCCAGGGAAAGCCGGCCATATAGTCGCGCGGGTGCTCGCCGCGGAAATCGTCGAACAACAGGAACGGGTCCATGCGTTCGGGGTCGCCAAAGCCGAAGGCGCGGTGCAAATGCACGCCTGCGCCTTCCATGGCGGGGCGGGCGCGGCTGGTCGAGGTAACGGGACGGATCGACATAGGGTGTCTCCCTTGGCTGACGCTGTGGTCCCAAACCTAGGTGCCGCGCGCCCTTGCAGCAAGACGCCGTAAACGCAGTGCACTCTGTGCGCAGGCGCGCAAGGTCAGGTGCAGACCGCACCGACAAGGCAGGTGGGCGAGACAAAGCGCGGGCGGGTGACGATGAATTGCTTGATCGTCTGCTTGCCCAGACCCACGTTGAACGAAGGTTTGTAATCCACCTCAACCTCGACCAGCGTGACAAAGTCGCCGTTGAACATCAGCGGCAGACGGTCCTCCATCGCGGCGATCGAGGCGGTGGTCAGTTGCGGCAGCGCGTTATGGGGCGAGCGCGACCACTTCACCTCATAGCGGTCGTTGATATCTGACCAGGTGACCGAACTCACCCGCAGCTTGGCGTCCTGATCCTGATCGATCATGTATTCCAGAATGGCATCCATGCCGGCAATATAGGCTTCGTTCACCGGCAGCATCTCGCGCGAGAGCATGTCGGAAATGGTGTAGCCCGCCTTCTGCACGGTGTTGATCGCGCGATAGGAATCCCAATAGACGAACAGCGCCAGATAGGACCACAGCATGAAGGGCAGAACCAGAACGGCCTCTGCCATCAGAACGCCGGTCTCGTCGTTCAGAAAGCCACGGAACCTGCGGTGGATGCCTTGCATGGTGCGGTTCTCCCTCAACCTGGCTCGGTGACAAAGGCGGTCACCGACACCAGCCCATAGCCGCCGCGGCTGTCCTTGGGCAGGCCCAGCCCGATGCCTGTGGTGGGGAACATGGCGTCCTGCGTGACGCAGACCCGCACCAGCATGATGTCGTTCTGCTGACCGAACTGCAGCGCGGTGACGGGCTGGATGTCCTCCTCGCGGTCGACGCAGGCCACGCCACTGGTTGGCAGCCGCCAGGTCGCGGTGTTGATCCGCACCATCTCGATCATGATGTTCTCGTCGCAATTGGTCAGCACCACGCTGCGCTTGCAGATTTCCTGCTTCAGAAGGGCTGCCGTCGGAATCGGATAATGGCCCAGCCGCAATTCGCGCATGGTCATGTCGACCGATTGTTCCAGCATGATCGACCGGATCATCAGGAAACCGCTTTCGAACGAGGCCATGAAGATGGCGAGAAGGAGGGGCACCGTCATTGCGAATTCGACGGCGGCGGTGCCCAGCTCGTCGCGGCTGAAACGGCGCAGGGCGCGGCGAAGGCGGGTCATTGGGTCAACCTCAGGTGGCTGATGTTACTGGCAATCGCGCGAAAGGCGGTCCGGATCTGCAGGCCGGCGGCGTTGAAGTAATGCGCCGGAGAGCTGGCGCATTGCGAAATCTGCGCCTGACCGCCGCTTGGGGCCTCAAAGGCGATGCCGTAGACGGTCACGCCATTGTCCTTGGCCAGCGCGCACATCTGTTGCAGTTGATTGTTCATGGTGGCGATGTTGGTCTGCTGCCGGATGGTGGCGATCCAGGTGTTGTATTGGGCCGAGCGCTGGCTGTCGTTGGTGCCAAGCGCGCGGGCGTAAAGCTGCCACACCGCCCATTGCACGCGCACCTCGCTCCACAGCTGTTCAAAGGTGATCGGGTTGTCGCGCAGGGCCGAGGCGCCGGTGTCAGAGGTGTTGGTCCAGGGCAGGTAGCGCCACTCGCTGCGGTGGGGCACCCAGTATTCCCGCGAGCCGGAGACACCGGGCCGGCCGGCCGGGAAATGGATCGAGTAGTTGCCGTCATAGGGCGACTTGAAGATCTTGTGGGTGCCGTTTTCGCCCGTGAGGCCAGCCTTGAAATTGTTGTTCAAACGCTCTTCGGCGAAATGTTCGCCGTCGGTCATCAGAATGATGATCTTCATCGCCTCGGGATCGACGAATTCAAAGGGGCGGCCGTCGAACACGCCGGGCACCTGCCCGATATCGACGAAATGGCTGACAACGGGCTGCGTGCCCGGATCGATCAGCGTCATGCCCCATTTCATCCCGGCATTGATCGAGGTCGCGCCGATGGCTTCAAGGTTGTTGATCTTGGTCTGCAGGGCCGAGATGCTTTGCGACGGCATCATCACCGTATTGCGGGTCGACGGCGGGCACCAGCGGTTGCCGGCAACGGGCAGGGCATAGTCGCTGCTTTGCCGGTCAACGTAAGAGGACACGCGGTATGTCGACGAATAGCTGTCGGCATGGGCCGTCATCGGCAGCTCGACGGTCTGGCTGATCCCGGTCTCGCTGTAGACCGAGGCCGGAAGGTCAACGCAGTTCACATCCGGGACGCCATGCACCGCCGTCTCGTTGTAGCGCGTGCGCAAGGTCTGGCCCAGGTTCACCTGCCCGTTGAACGGCACGATGGCAATCGAGATCCGGTCCTCGTCATCGCTGGACAGCACGGTATCCACGAATTCCTTGGCGGCGTTCTTGAGGTTGGCGAGCCGCGTCAGCCCGTTTGACGATACCGTGGACATCGAGCCCGACACGTCCAGCACCAGCACGATTTCGACATTGGTCATGCGCTGTTCGGCCATCGAATGGCCCGGCGCGTCCATTTCGTCGATGCCGATCATGTGAAGAAAGAACGGATCGGTGGCGGCGCGGGCGTCGGCCACCACCTCGCGGTAGTTCAATCCCTCTTCGACCGAGACCGACCGCAGGTATTCCGCCAAGCCAGCCTTGCCGAAATAGTCGATCACCACATCCTCGGCCTCCAGCTGCTGGCTGAGCGCGGCGGCCGCCAGCGTGGCGCGGTCCAGGGTGTTCTGCAAAGAGGTCCGGGTGGATTCATAGCGCATCAGATCGACGGCCACGCCCCCGATCATCACCATCATCAGAAACAGGCTGAAGGCAAACACCGTCAGGTTGCCCGCAGTGTCGGCCGCGAAGCGCTGCACCGCACCCGTCCCAAGGCCCCGGCGACCCGCCGATTTCGCGCCAGACTGCGCCATCTCGCGCCTCCGTTTCACTCATTCCAGACAGCATCCGGCCAAACAGCATCCGGGCTGTGGGGTTTCTGACCCTTGGCTTGTGGTGATGCGCTATGGCTGCGGCGGAAATATGGCTGAAATCTGGAACGGGCGGGGCCTTGTCTCTTTTGGTGTCTCTTTTGGTGTGTCTTTGGGTCGGGCAGGGTGGTTGCCCGACCGGTTGACGGCCCCGTCTACAGGCGCAGGTCCGTCACTGGGTCAGCTTGAGCATGGTCAGGTTGCTGGCGATCGTATCGAAAGCGGTTTCGATCTCTCTGTCGGCGACATCAAAGTAATGCTGCTCCACCGAGGTTGCGCATTGCGAAATCTGGGTCTGGCCGTTCAGGGGGGCCTCGAAGGCGATGCCATAGACGATCACGCCATCCGCCTTGGCCTGCGCGCAGGTGGCCTGCAGGCGGCTGTTCAGCTCGGCCACCGAGGCATAGGTGGAGCGCATGGTGTTGATCGCGTTGGTATAGGCGGAATAGCCATAGGGGCGACCATAGAACTGCCAGGCCACATAGCTGAGCTTGAGATTGGTCCAGACCGACCGCCAATCCTGCTGCACGGCGGGGGTGGCGTTCGACGTCCAGGCGGTGGTGCGCCAGGTGTTGAGGTGGGGCACATAGTATTTCGCGCTGCCGGGCTGCCCGGCATGATAGATGGAATAGCGCCCGTCGCCGCTGCTGCGCCAGATCGGCGAGGGACCGGCCTTGAAGTCGTCATTGATCCGGTCATGGGCCACATGCTCGCCATCGGTCATCAGCACGATCACCTTCATCGAGTCGCGGCTGCCGGTATCGAAGGGGCGGCCCGAGAGGTTCGCGCTCATCTGGCCGGCGGCGATGTATTCGTCATAGATCGACCGCGCCGAAGGGTCGAGCAGCACCGTCCCCCATTTCATCCCCAGCGCGATCGAGGTGTTTCCGTTCGCCGTCAGCCCGTTGATCCAGCCTTGCAGCTGCGCCTTGTCCTGGCTGGGCATGCGCACCACGTTATTGGCCTCGGTCCGGCAGAAGTTGGCGCCAAAGTTCGGCACGGCATAAGAGGTACTGGTCGGCGCGGTGTAGTAATTGCCGGTGTCGGTGCCATAGGCGTGGTCCGACTGTGCCATCTGCGGCAGGGCCACCGTGCGCGAGATGCCCGCCGCGCCAAAGACCGAGGGCGGCAGTTCCAGGCAATTGTGGTTGGCCAGATCGAAGGGACGGTTCAGCGCGTTGTGGGGGGCCGTGACATTGAATTTCGACAAGAGCGTCGGGCCAAGGTTCACCTGCGCGTTGTAAGGGACAATGGCGATCGAGATCCGGCGGTTGGGATCATTGTCCAGCATGGTTGCCACGAACTTCGACGCGGCGGTACGCAGGTTGCTGATCTTGGTGCCCCCCATCGACCCCGAAACGTCCAGCACAAGGGCGATCTCGACATCGGTGATCTTCTGTTCGGCGCGCGATCCGGCCGCGGCATCAAACCGGTCGATCCCCAGCATGTGCATGAAGAAGGGTTTGGTATCGGCCTTGGCCACGGCCTGAACGTCGCGGCTGTTGACGCCTTCCAGCACCACCACGCTTTGCAGCTGTTCGCCGAGGCCGGCCTTGGCGACGCAATCCTCCACCACCTCTTGCGGGGCAAGCCGCTGGTCAAGACTGGCGGCCATCAGCGTGCAGCGGTCCAGCGTCTGGGACAGCTGGGTGCGCGTGGCCTCGTATTTCATCACGTCGACCGCGATGCCGCCCATCATGGCCATCAGCACGAACAGGACCAGCGCGAAGATCACCAGCGTGCCGTCCTCGGCCTTGTGGAAGGTGCGGATGCGAAGGGAGAGTTGAGCAGCCATTTTTGTCACTTTTCACGCGGCCACAGGTCGCCCCGCCGCCATTTTTCCTTGCCCCCGCCATGTCGGTGCCCCGAAGTTGTGGCGAAATTGTGGCAAGGCGGGCCAAACCCTGACAGGCCCCGGCATGGTGGAAACGATCAGGAAAAGAGGGGCAGGATTGTTGCGGCCGCTGGAACGATGGGTTGACGGAATTGAGGCCGCGATGCGGTATTTCTGCCCAAATCGGACAGTTCCGATTCGCAGGGTGCTGCAAATTGATGCGAAGTTTCGTCTTTTCGCTGCGGACAACTGCCACCCCCAAGGCCTAAACCTTGGGCATTGCGCGGCCACCCGGCGGCGCCACAGGAGGAAAACCAGATGTCCGTTGCCGGCGAGCCAAGCTTTCGCGAATCCGTAGACCTGATGTTCAAGCGCGCGACCGCGCTGATGGACCTCAGCCCCGGCCTTGAGGAAAAGATCCGGGTCTGCAACTCGACCTACACGGTGCGCTTTGGTGTGCGTCTGCGCGGCAAGATCGAAACCTTCGTCGGCTATCGCTCGGTCCATTCCGAACATATGGAACCGGTAAAGGGCGGCATCCGCTATTCGATGGGCGTCAATCAGGACGAGGTCGAGGCGCTGGCCGCCCTGATGACCTACAAATGCGCGCTGGTCGAAACCCCCTTCGGCGGATCGAAGGGGGGCCTCTGCATCGACCCGCGGGCATGGGACGAGCACGAACTGGAACAGATCACCCGCCGCTTCGCCTATGAGCTGATCAAACGCGACCTGATCCATCCGGCGCAGAACGTTCCCGCCCCCGACATGGGCACGGGTGAACGCGAGATGGCGTGGATCGCCGACCAGTATGCGCGGATGAACACGACGGACATCAACGCCAAGGCCTGCGTCACTGGCAAGCCGACCCATGCGGGCGGCAT
>JALQYS010000445.1 GCA_023254015.1 Paracoccaceae bacterium | reverse complement strand
GGATACCGCCAGCAGCACCAGGCTGGCGACCAGGTGCAGGATCATGATGCGGCTTAGCCACACCTCCGGCCCGGCATAACGCATCAGCCACGCATTGACCTGTGCCGCCAGGATGAAGCCGGCGGCATTGGCACCGAAGACCCAGCCAAAGCGATCCGCCGGAACCCCATAGAGTTCGATGAACACATAGGGCGAGCCGGCGATGTAGGCGAACATGCCGGCCATCACCAGACCGCCGCTGAGGGCATAGCTGACGAACAGACGATTGCCCAGCAAGCGCGCGTACTGCCGGCCGGCATGCCGCAGCGGGATATGCGGCGCCTGCGGCCGGTGGGTTTCCGGCAGCCAGAGCGCCACCCCCAGCGCCGACAGGCCGCTGAGCAGGGTCAGGCTGATGAAGATCCAGCGCCAGCTGGCATGTTCCAGCAGCCAGCCACCGGCCAGCGGCGCCAGGATCGGCGCCAGGCCCATGACCAGCATCAGCTGCGAGAACACCCTGGCCGAGGCCAGCCAGAACGGGTTGGGGGATTTGATGCCGATGAAGTTCGAAGCAAGATTTGCCATGGTGTCCCCCTTACGCCGTCAGCGCCGCATGGATGTCTTCGGCCGCGTCCCGGCCCTCTTTCACGGCGGTCACCGTCAGGTCCTCGCCGCCCGTGGCGCAGTCGCCCCCCGCCCAGATGCCCTGAACCGAGGTCCGGCCTGCGGCATCGACCGCGATCTTGCCGCCGTCGATCTTCAGCCCGTCCGGTGCGCCCACCAGGGTTTGCCCGATGGCCTTGAACACCTGATCGGCCTTCAGACGGAAGGTTTCCGAGGTGATCTCCAGCCCCTTGGCGCCGTCTTTGGTATAGGCAAACTCGATCTCGCCGCCATGAACGGCGACGGGTGCGGCATGGGTAACGATCCGCACGCCCGCGCTGGTGGCGTGTTCCTGTTCATAGCCGCTCGCGGCCATCTTTTCCTGCCCGCGGCGATAGACGATGGTCACGTTTTCCGCGCCCAGAAGCTTGGACTGAACGGCAGCGTCCACCGCCGTCATGCCGCCGCCGATGACAACCACATCACGGCCGATGGCAAGTTTGCCCTTGTCGGGCTGCTGGCGCAGTTCGGCAATGAAATCAACGGCGTTGCGCACATGGGGCGCGTCTTCGCCCGGCGCGCGCAGCGCGTTCACACCGGCCAGACCCATGCCCAGGAACACCGCGTCATGGGATTTCTGCAGGTCGGCCAGCTGCACGTCGCGGCCCAAGGCCTTGCCGGTTTCAATGCGGATGCCGCCGATCTTCAGCAGCCAATCCACTTCCTTGGCCGCGAAATCGTTGGTCGATTTATAGCTGGCGATGCCATATTCGTTCAGCCCGCCCGCCTTGGGGCGCGGGTCGAAGATCACCACATCATGGCCCTTCATGGCCAGACGATGAGCGCAGGCCAGACCGGCAGGGCCAGCGCCCACCACGGCCACCGTCTTGCCCGTCGCCTTGGCGCGGGTGAAGGGATGCACGCCCTTTGCCATCAGCGTATCGGTGGCAAAGCGCTGCAAGCGCCCGATTTCCACAGGCTTGCCCTCGGCGGCCTCACGCACGCAGGCCTCTTCGCACAGGGTTTCGGTCGGGCAGACCCGGGCGCACATGCCGCCAAGGATGTTCTGGTTCAGGATGGTCTTGGCCGCCGCCTCGGGTGTGCCGGTGGCGATCTGGCGGATGAACAGCGGAATGTCGATCGAGGTCGGACAGGCCGTCATGCAAGGCGCATCATGGCAGAAATAGCAGCGATCGGCGGCAACGCGCGCCTCGTGCCGATCCAGCGGCGGTTCGTGATCGGAGAAATTCTCGGCAAGGACGGCTGCGGGCAGTCGACCGGACACCACACCGGGCGTCAGCGGGCTGTTGGACAAGGTGAAACCTCCCATTGGCTTTGCTTTTATGGACTCAGGCTGCCACAGGTCGATTTTTTTATCAAACGGTAAAATAGCGGGCTTTCAAATTTCCCCAAAGGCTGCCGCAGCCCTTTCTGGGCTTCCGTCCCTGCCCCCAAGGTCCTATATAGGCGGATGAACCAAAGGCGGGCCGGCGCGGGTCAAGACTCTGAGTGCATGGGGCCCCGATACGTCAACAGAGGACAGCATGAGCAAGAACACGACCGAGGCCGATGTGGCCTTCATCTCGGCGCTGGCAGAACTTCTGAACAAGAATGACCTGACCGAACTTTCCGTAAAACGCGAATATGGCGAAGATGACAGTCTGGATGTGCGCGTGGTCAAGCAGGTGACCGTGGTGCAGGCCGCCCCCGTGGTGCAGGCTGCCCCGGTGGCCGCTGCAGCCCCCGTCGCCGCCGCCCCGGCCGCAGCGGCCGCACCCGCCGCCCATGAGGACCCCGCCCAGCACCCTGGCGCCGTGACCTCGCCCATGGTCGGCACCTGCTATCTGTCGGCAGAACCGGGCGCTGCGCCCTTTGTCACCGTTGGGTCTACCGTGACCGAAGGCCAGACCGTGCTGATCATCGAAGCCATGAAAACGATGAACCACATTCCGGCCCCGCGCGCTGGCACCGTCAAGCGCATCCTCG
>JALQYS010000310.1 GCA_023254015.1 Paracoccaceae bacterium | reverse complement strand
TTGCCGCGATGTTTCTGGGCGAGGAGGTGCGGCTTTTCAGCCTTGCCTCTGTCGTGCTGGGTCTGACCGGGGTTCTGATCGTGCTCTCGCCGCGGCTGACCATCCTGTCGGGCGAGACCTCTGGTCACCGCGAGGCCTTTGGGGCCACGCTGGTGCTGGGCGGGGCGGTCTTTGCCGCGCTGGCGCAGGTATTCGTGCGCAAACTGGTGAATACCGAAAACACCTCGGCCATCGTGTTCTGGTTTTCGCTGACGGCCACACTCCTGTCGTTGACCACGATCCCGTTCGGATGGGTTGTCCCCACCGGGCCCGAGACCGCGACCCTGATCGGCGCGGGCCTTCTGGGCGGGGTCGGGCAGATCCTGCTGACCTCCAGCTACCGCGAGGCCGATGCCTCGCTGGTCGCCCCGTTTGATTATGCCTCGATGCTGTTTGCCCTGCTGATCGGGTATTTCGTTTTTGCCGAGGTGCCCAGCCTGACCATGCTGGGAGGGGCCGCCTTGGTGATCACCGCCGGGATCCTTATCATCTGGCGCGAGCGGCGGCTGGGTCTGGAACGCGCGAAAGGCCGCAAGGTGATGACGCCGCAAGGATGACTTTGACCTTCCGGGGCGGCACCTGTCGGCGGTTTGCCGTAAGGTCACGGTCTGCTGCCCTTGTATTTGCGTGTAGTTTCCCCATAGTGAACAGACAAAGCACCATCGGAATTGCAGCGTTCGAGAGGCCGTCATGGAAGACATGCCCGACACAGCGGCATTGCCGCGCACGAAACCCGGCTTCGATCAGGACCCCCACCGCGTCCGCGAGATTACCGAGCGCAATCTTGAGGCCGCCATCGGCCGCGAGGTGCGCAACTTTCGTCGTCAGCAGGGCATGACGGTGGCCGATCTGGCTGCCGTGACCGGGCTTTCCATCGGCATGCTGTCCAAGATCGAAAACGGCAACACCTCGCCCTCGCTGACAACGCTGCAGGTGCTAAGCCACGCCTTCTCGGTTCCGGTCACCGCGTTTTTCCGCAGCTATGAGGAACGGCGCGAGGCGCAGCATGTGCGCGCGGGCGAGCATATCGAGATCGAGCGGCGGGGCACGCGTTCAGGCCACCAATACAACCTGCTGGGTCATATCGGATCGAATTCCTCGGGCGTGGTGGTCGAGCCCTATCTCATCACCTTGACCACCGAGAGCGACACCTTTCCGGCCTTTCAGCACGAGGGGCTTGAACTGCTTTACATGCTGGAAGGCGAGGTCGATTACCGCCACGGCGACACGATCTATCCGCTGAAACCGGGTGACAGCCTGTTCTTCGATGCCGACGCACCGCATGGGCCGGAAGTTCTGGTCAAGCTGCCCGCGCGCTACCTGTCGGTAATCTCCTATCCGCAGGGGTGAGCCGGATCGGCAAACAGTCCAGTGGACTGTTTTCCCGGCGGACGAAAGAAAGGCTCGGCTGTCCTCCTCGTCGCATGTCATGCGCTCGTCGGTCGGCACCTTCCGATGAGGGTCGAAGACCCCGAAGAGGGTTATTTCGCCCCGTGTTCCCACACTGTCCGGCGGATGCGGGCGGTCTTGTAGGCATCCATCATCGCCATTGCCCAGACGAACAGCCCGCCCGACACCTTGCCGACGAAAGACACATCGGGCGCTGCCGTTTTCAGGGTGAAGGCGCCCAGAAGCAGGACGAAGAACACAAAGATCAGCCCGCGCACGGGTTGGCGGTTCATCACCTGGCCCATGCCAGGCAGAAGGGTGGCAATGGCCAGCACGAGATGCGGGTTTGGCGGCGGTTTGGTCATCTGGCCTCGGTCAGGGTTTGGCGCAGGGCGCGCAGGGCATCAAGCAGGGGCAGAAGCCGGTCTTTCGATAGCGGTGTTCTGCCTGTTTCGGCATCGCGGAAGATCAGGTATCGGCCGCGTTCGGCCTCATCCGCCAGGATGACCAGCCGCAGGCCCTTGGGCGAGATGACCAGTTCCTTCACCTTTGGGTCGGAAAAGATCGCCAGATGCGGCGCGATCAGGTCAAGTGGCGGCAGGGCGGCGGCATTGTCGCTGCGGATACCGCTGCCTTCGGGCAGCTCCGGCGGGCAGGGCAGCGACTGTGGCAGTCGGGCAAAATGCGAAAACGGCTCGTTGCCGGTGGGGCGGGCCATGATGTCAAGCGTGGCCTTGACCGGTGTCGGCGCGGGCAGGGTGACCATCACCCAGAGCGCGGGCAGCTTGCGGAAGGTCAGGCTGTCGGGAATGGCCTGAAGATCGAAGGAATCCTCGCCCAGATCGGCGGCGATTCTTGGCAGGCCGGTGGGTTCAATCCGCGTCCTGACACGGTCGAACAGCGGTGCGACAGCATCGAAATAGCCTGCGCGGGCGGCTGACCGGCTGCGGGCGGCTCGCAAGGTCTGCCAGCCAAGCCAAAGGGCGGTGGCCCCAAGGGCGGCGGCAACGAAGGGAAGGGGCGTCATGGGGGGCTTTCACAAGGCTGGCCCGACCGGTGTTCGGACGGGCCAGCGGTGCAGGTCACGGGCCGGGATCAATAGCCCTTGGGTTTGGGCCAGGGCATGGTGAACTGCGCGCCGCGGTCCACGAAGCGATAGCGCCAGAAGTGGAACCACAGGCTGACCACGATATAGAAGCCGATCATCGCCACCAGCTGCGTGCCATAGCCGAGGAACACCGCAAAGAAGGTGGTGCCGCACAGCAAGAGCATGGCAATCGCCGGGATCGGGTGGAACGGATGTTCATAGCCGCGCTTGATGCTGCCCATCGGCCACTTCTTGCGGAAGAGGATGATGTTCAGCGGCATGAACGTGTATTCCAGCAGGCCCGACAGGATCGAGAAGGTGATCACCTGATCAAGCGGTGCCCCGAGGGCAAAGATCAGCGCGATGGGCACCAGGAAGATGATCGACCGGTAGGGCGTGCGATAGCGCGGGTGCACGGCGCCGAACCAGGCGGGCAGATACTTGTCGCGCCCCATGGCGAACCAGGCGCGGCTGGCATCGTTGATGCAGCCGTTGGCGCTGGCCAGCGTGGCAAACAGCGTGCCGAAGCCCAGGAAGAAGATCAGGAAGTTCGACCCCGACAGGCGCGCGGTGTCAAACAGCGGCGCAACCGAGCCGTTCACGCCATCGCCCAGATATTCCCAAGGCAGCACGCCCGAGCACATGTACCACGTCAGCGTCGCCGCGATCAGCAGGGTCATGATTCCCGCCAGCGTGCCGAAGGGCAGGGAGCGGGCGGGCGAGCGCACTTCTTCGGCGGCCTGGGTCGTGCCTTCGATCCCGAGGTAATACCACAGGCCAAAATGCATGGCCGCCAGAACCCCGACCCAACCATAAGGCAGTTCGTGGCCTTCGAACAGCGCGGCATGCTCCATGATCCCGCCGCCCAGAATGCCGCTGGTGGACAGGAAGAGCGTGATGATCGCGCAGAAGGCGGTTGCGGTGATGACGAGGTTGAACGTCAGCGTCGCCAGCACGCCGCGATAGTTCAGCCAGGCCAGGAACATGACCACAAGGATGATGAAGGGCCGCTGGTCCAGTTCCCCTGTGTAGCCTGTCATGCCGGCCACGACCGAAATCAGATAGCCGGCCGTGATGGCATTGGCCGCCTCCAGCATGGTGTAGGCAAAGACCAGGTAAAGCCCGACGTTGAAGGCCATGAGCGGCCCGACGATGTGCTTGGCTTGCGTATACTGGCCGCCGGCGGCGGCAACTGTCGAGGTCACCTCCGAATCGATCATGGCGACGCAGGTATAGACGATGCCGGCAAACCAGCAGGCCATCAGGGCGGCAAATGCCCCGCCCTTGCCGACGGCAAAGTTCCAGCCCATGTATTCGCCGACCAGAACGATGCCGACGCCCAGTGCCCAGACGTGGGCCGGGCCCAAGACCCTGAGCAGGCCGACCTTGGTGCCATGCGGCCCCATGCCGTCGCGCTCTCCTGAAGTGATGTCGAAATCTGCCATGATGCCCTCAGACCTTGTGGGTTTCTTCGGTCATGGCCTCAAGCTCGCCTTCGCGCGAGGAGGTCAGGACATCTTCTGAATAGGTGCTGTCGATCTTGAACCAGTCGACCACCATGTAAAGGCCAAGCAGCGCCGACAGCCCCCAAGCCCCGTATTCGATGTAATTCCACAGTTCCATCTTGGGGGTCCTTACTTGTCGCCGAACTTTTCGGAGATCACTTCGCGATATTCGCTCTCCGAGAATTTCAGCATGAGGAAGTAATAGGCGACGATGACCACGATCATCACGATCAGCGCGCCCGTGGTGAAGCTGTAGTCAAAGCGCGACAGGATCAGGTCATGCGCAGATTCCGGGGTATAGCCCAGGGCTTCATACTTGGCGGCCTGTGCGGCGTTCTGGCCCAGCGTTTCCCAGGTGGGGTTCTCGACCGGAGAGGCCACGGACTTTGACGATCCGGCCATGTTCAGGATCAGGGGGATGAACAGCGAGCCGACGGTCAGCGCCACCAGAACGACCACGTCGATCAGTTGGCCGACCTTGCTTTGCTTCGGGGGAACATAATGCGCCATGTCCTACCGCCCCCGCGCTTCGTCAAGGAACTTGATGTCGAGGCCATACATGAAGTCGCGGTCCTCACGGTAATGTCGCAGCATCGCCAGGATCGCGGCGGTGTTGAAAAGCAGGACCACGCCTCCGGCACAAAGCAGGATGGTGCGGGCCGTTGCCGAAGGGGCAAGATCCCAGGTTGCCAGCGCAACGAAGATGATTGCGAACCAGAGGCCGATCACGAACGCCCATGCCACCGTGACATCACGTTTGTGCATCGCCTCAATCCGTCGATTAAGGTCAGACACGTTTCCCTCCCATGGCCCTGTTCCTTGCCGGATCAGGCGGGGCCGCGACGCCGTTTCTCTGCCCGGCAAATTTGTTTTCTGTAGGGAAAGGCCGATGCGACAATCTGTCAAGAAAAACCTCACGAGCAAGCTGCTGATCCAGTGATTTCTCGCCCTGTGAAAAAAAGTTTCTTCACAGTTGATATGTGGAATCGCCGGTGCTAGCGTCATCTCAATCGAAAAACCAAGGAGGCGAATCCATGTGCGGAATCGTTGGGTTGTTCCTGAAGGACCCCAAGCTTGAACCCCAACTCGGGGCGCTCTTGACCGACATGCTCATTACCATGACGGATCGGGGTCCCGACTCTGCGGGAATCGCGATCTATTCCTCTGCCGGCAAGGGGCTGGGCAAGATCACCGTGCAGTCGGCCAACCCGGATCATGATTTCAAGGATCTGGACGGCGACCTGAAAGAGGCCATTGGCGCTCCGGTCACCATGCTGGTGAAATCCACCCATGCCGTGATGGAAGTGCCGCTGGGCCAGATCGATGCGGCGCGCTCGGCGCTGCTGCACTTGCGCCCCGCGCTGAAGATCATGTCCTCGGGCGAGAACATCGAGATCTTCAAGGAAGTCGGCTTGCCGAAGGACGTGGCGGCGCGCTTTGAAGTGTCGAAGATGCACGGCACCCATGGTATCGGCCACACCCGCATGGCCACGGAATCGGCCGTCACCACGATGGGCGCCCACCCGTTCTCGACCGGCCCGGACCAGTGCCTTGTGCACAATGGCTCGCTGTCGAACCACAATGGCGTGCGGCGCGAGCTGAAGCGTCTGGGCATGACCTTCGAGACCGAAAACGACACCGAAGTGGGCGCGGCCTTCATCAGCCACAAGCTGCAGACCGGCGAGACGCTGGGCAATGCGCTTGAGGCGACGCTGACCGATCTGGACGGCTTCTTCACCTTCGTCGTCGGCACCCACAACGGTCTTGGCGTGGTGCGCGACCCTATCGCCTGCAAGCCCGCCGTCATGGCCGAAACCGATCAATACGTGGCCTTCGGGTCGGAATACCGCGCGCTGGTCAACCTGCCGGGCATCGAAGGCGCCCGCGTCTGGGAACCCGAGCCTGCCACCGTCTACTTCTGGGAACGCTGAACATGCAGACATTCGATCTTGAGGCACAGGGCCTCCGCGCCCTGAACTCGGCCCTTCACAACATCAAGGGCCAAAGCAACGAAACCGCATGGGAAGTCGTGAACCCCAAGGGCAGCCACGCGATTGCCGTGGGCGTCGATGCGCCTGTTGACATCACCGTGCGCGGCTCGACCGGATATTACTGCGCGGGCATGAACAAGCAGGCCACCATCCGCGTCAAAGGCTCTGCCGGTCCGGGTGTTGCCGAAAACATGATGAGCGGCACCGTCATCATCGACGGCGACGCAAGCCAATACGCCGGTGCCACCGGTCGTGGCGGACTTCTGGTCATCAAGGGCAACGCAAGCTCGCGCTGCGGGATTTCCATGAAGGGCATCAACATCGTCGTGCATGGCAACATCGGCCACATGTCGGCTTTCATGGCGCAGTCGGGCAACCTTGTGGTGCTGGGCGACGCGGGCGAAGCCCTTGGCGACTCGCTCTACGAAGCCGGTCTCTTTGTGCGCGGTTCGGTGAAATCGCTGGGCGCGGACTGCATCGAAAAAGAGATGCGCCCCGAACATATCGCCCTGCTGGCCGACCTGCTGAAACAGGGCGAGGCCGACCATCTGGCAAAACCCTCCGAGTTCAAGCGCTACGGCTCTGCCCGCAAGCTTTACACCTTCAATATCGACAACGCGTCGTCCTACTGAGGTCCAAATGAGCGATTTTCCCCATACCCCGCCCAAGCAAAGCTGGACCTTCTCGAACGATGTAAACGCCGAGATCCGCCGCGCCGCCGCAACGGGCATCTATGACATTCGCGGTGGTGGCTCCAAACGCCGCCTGCCCCACTTTGACGACCTCTTGTTCCTTGGCGCATCGATTTCCCGCTATCCGCTGGAAGGCTACCGCGAGAAATGCGCCACCGACGTCTGGCTTGGCACGCGGTTCGCGAAAAAGCCGATCCATCTGGAGATCCCGGTGACCATCGCGGGCATGTCGTTC
>JALQYS010000297.1 GCA_023254015.1 Paracoccaceae bacterium | reverse complement strand
ATTAGGACAGAACCTTCTGCATGTTTTGTGTAGTGTCTAATAATTTCAACCGGCCTTAATTGGTTGTGAGCGCGTTGATTTAATCTCATCATCTTCATGGTGGCCGCGCCGATGCTGACCGTGGGCGTGCCGATCGAACTGCCCGACACGGCGGCCAATGCCATGCCGAACGAAGAAGAAGAACCGCTGACCATCTCGATCACCTCGGATGGGCTGATCATGCTGCAGAACACCGAAGTGTCGGATGCCGAGTTGATCCCCAAGCTGACCGCGATTGCGAAAGAGCGCACCAGCGACAAGGTGTTCCTGCGTGCCGATGGCGCGCTGGCCTATGAACGGGTGGCGCAGGTGATGGGGGCGCTGAACAAGGGCGGCTTCAACAATATCGGGCTGGTCACCGATGCGGGTGGCCCGGCGATGGGCGGCGAGAACTAAGGCCCGGCGATGAATTTGGGCAGCATGGATAGGGGCAGCACGATCTCGGCCATCGGCCACCTGGGGGTGATCCTCTGGGCGGTGATGGGTGATTGGCTGTTTGCGCCCAAGGACATGCCGCCGATGGAGGTGGCCGAGGTCTCGCTGATGAGCGAGGGCGAGTATCAGGCCATGATGGCCTCGGCGCCCAAGCCCAAGCCGGATGCCGCGCCCAGCGAAAAGCCGCCTGCGGTGGATGCACCCGAGCCGATTGATACCAGCCTGCCCGCGGCCGAACCTCTGCCTGAACCGACCCCGGCCCCCGAAGCTCCGGCCGAGCCTGTGCCGGTCGAAGAGGTGCTGCCCGAAGAGGTGCCGGTTCTGCCCGAGGCCCAGCCCATCGCGGTGCCCGAACCCGCCCCGCAGGTGGCCGAGGAAGAACAGCCCATCCCCGCGCCCGAAACCAGCGTCAAGCCCAAGCCGCGCCCGGCGCAGCGCATCACCGATGTGCCGGTCGAAAGCCCGCAAGACACCCCCGAGGTGGCCGAGACCGTGACGCCTGAAGTCTCGGATCAGGCCCAGCCCGAGGCTGAGGTGGTCGAGGTGACCGAACCCGCCGCCGCACCCGAGGAAAGCGCCGCGATGGTGGCCCCGGACGCCACCGAAAGCGACGCGCCCGAACTGGCGCCCACCCGGTCCTTGCGGCCGCAGTCGCGCCCCGAACGGCAGGTGCAGGCCGATGAGGCGGCCGAGCCGCAGGCGCAGGCCACCGAAGAGGCGACGGCCGAGGCAGATCAGGCCGATGCCGAGGCTGAGGCGATTGCCGCCGCCCTGGCCGAGGCCGCCGCGGCCGAAGCCTCCAGCGCCGCCTCTGACATCCCCGAAGGCCCGCCGATGACGGCTGGCGAAAAGGATGGCGTCCGGGTGGCGATCAATTCCTGCTGGAACATCGGCAGCCTTTCGACCGCCGCCCAGCGGGTCAAGCTGGTGATGCGGGTCGAGATGAACGAGGATGGCACGCCGGTTTCCTCCTCGATCCAGATGACCAGTTTCGAAGGTGGCGATGATGCCGCCGCCCAGCAGGCCTTTGAAGCCGCCAAGCGTGCCGTCGTGCGCGGCGTCAAGGGCTGTGGCGGCAAGCCGGGCTATCAGCTGGATCCGGAAAAATACGGCCAGTGGAACGTGATGAACCTCACCTTCGACGCCTCGGGCATGAGGCTGAGATGAGCGCAGAATTCCCCTGCCGCCCGCGCGCCCGAAAGGGCAGGCTGGTGGCCAAGAGCAGAACCGACAGTAACCCCGTGACCCACGAGGACAGGATGACCGCCATCAAATCCCTCACCGCCGCGCTGATGATCGGCGTCAGCGGCCTTTTCCTTGCCGCCCCCGCCATGGCCGAGTTGAACATCACCATCGACAGCCCGGTGATCGAGCCGATGCCCTTTGCCATTCCGTCCTTTGTCGATGAGGGGGGCGCGGGGGACTATGCCAGCAACATCGCCCGCGTCGTGGCGGCCGATCTGGCGGGCACGGGGCTCTTCCGTGAAATCCCGGCCGAGGCGCATATCAGCCGCGTCACCGCCTTTGACGCGCCGATTGCCTATAACGACTGGCAGGCGATCAACGCGCAGGCGCTGATCGTGGGCGCGGTGCAGGCCTCGGGTGACCGGATCGTCGTCAAGTTCCGGCTGTTCGACGTGTTCACCGGCCAGGCTCTGGGCGAGGGCCTGCAATTTGCCGGCACCCCGGACAGCTGGCGGCGCATGGCGCACAAGGTGGCCGATGCCGTCTACAGCCGGATCACCGGCGAAGGCCCCTATTTCGACAGCCGTGTGGTCTATGTCTCCGAAAGCGGCCCGAAGAACCAGCGGCAAAAGCGTCTGGCGGTGATGGATTACGATGGCGCCAATGTCGCCTATCTGACCGACAGTTCCTCGATCGTGCTGGCGCCGCGCTTTTCGCCGAATGGCGACAAGATCCTGTTCACCTCTTACGCCTCGGGCTTCCCGCAGATCTACATCATGGATGTGGGCAGCCTTTCGGTGCGGTCCCTGGGCGAGGTTCCCGGCACCATGACCTTCGCACCCCGTTTTTCGCCCGATGGCGGCACGGTGGTGTTCAGTCTGGAACAGGGGGGCAATACCGACATCTACGCCATGGATGTGGGCGGAGGCGGCCTACGCCAGTTGACCAACGCCCCCTCGATCGAAACCGCCCCGTCCTTCAGCCCAGATGGCAGCCAGATCGTCTTTGAAAGCGACCGGTCGGGCAACCAGCAGCTCTACATCATGTCGGCAGGCGGCGGTGAGGCGGTGCGCGTCTCTGGCGGCAAGGGCCGCTATGGCACCCCGGTCTGGAGCCCGCGCGGCGACATGATCGCCTTCACCAAACAGAATGAGGGCCGCTTCCACATCGGCGTAATGCGCACCGATGGCAGCGAAGAGCGGCTGTTGACCGCCTCCTTCCTGGACGAAGGCCCGACCTGGGCGCCGAATGGCCGCGTGGTGATGTTCACCCGCGAAAGCGCCGGCGCAGGCGGGCAGGCGCAGCTGTTCTCGGTCGACATCTCGGGGCGGAACCTGAAACCGGTGCCCACGGATGGCCCGGCCTCCGACCCGGCCTGGTCGCCGCTTCTGCCCTGAGGCTCATCGTTGCCCCGTGCCGGGGCCTCTTCGCCGGGACCATCCTGATGCGAAGAGCGCCGCAGGCGACGATGAGCAAGGCCTTGCCAAAGCCACGCGGGCGATTCACAGGGGCAAAAGAACCTGCTAACATCGCCCGTGATCGAGCACCTCCAGATCCATAAGGACACCCCCCATGACCCTGATGCCCAAAGCCCTTCTTCTGATCGCGGCCCTTGGCCTTGCCGCCTGCAACAACCCCGACCGCTTTGGCGCGGCCGGCGGTCCCGGTGCCAATGGCGGCGCGGGTGGTTTCGTTGACACCACCGGCCTTGGCGATCCGAACAACCCCACCTCGATCGCCTATTTCAACCAGACCGTCGGCGACCGCGTGCTGTTCGCGGTCGACCAGTCCACCCTCTCGCCCGAGGCGCGCGGTATCCTGCAGGGACAGGCCCAGTGGCTGATGAGCAACGCCGATTACGCCATCATCATCGAAGGCCATGCCGATGAGCAGGGCACACGCGAATACAACCTGGCACTGGGCGCCCGCCGCGCTGCTGCGGTGCAGCAGTTCCTGATCGCTCAAGGCGTGCCTGCTGGCCGCATGAAGACCATCTCTTATGGCAAGGAACGCCCGCTTGAGGTCTGCTCGGACGAATCCTGCTACAGCCGCAACCGCCGCGCGGTGACCGTGCTGTCGATGGGCTCGGGAGCCTGATCCGATGCTGCGTTGGCTGGTCCTTTCCGCCGCCGTTCTGGCCGGCCCTGCGCTGGCGCAGGACCGGGCGCAGACGCTGGCCGACATCAAGATCGAACTCGGTCAGCTGATGGCCGAGTTCAACGCGTTGAAATCCGAAACCGTCGCCACCGGCGCGGCGGGCGGGAGCTTCGGCACAGGGGATGCCCTGCAGCGCATGGATGCGATCGAGGCCGAGCTGATGCGCCTGACCTCGCGCGCCGAAGAGATCGAGTTGCGGCTGAACCGGGTGGTGACCGACGGCACCAACCGGATCGGCGATATCGAATATCGTCTGTGCGAGGCGACCGAGGGCTGCGATCCGGCGAACCTGCCCGAAACGCCCACCCTTGGCGGCGATCCAGAGGCCACTGCCTCTGCCCCGGCCGCCCCGGCTGCAACCACCGAACCCGCCCCGGCCGCGGACGCCGGACCCGAACTGGCCATGGGGGAACAGGCCGACTTTGACCGGGCCAAGGAGGTGCTCGGTCAGGGTGACTTTCGCACCGCCGCGGACCTCTTTGCGACCTTTGCGCAATCCTATCCTGGCGGGCCACTGAGCCAGGAAGCCGCTTTCCTGCGCGGTGAGGCGCTGCGGCAGCTGGGCGATACGGCAGGATCGGCGCGGGCCTATCTGGATGCGTTTTCGGGCAAGCCGGATGGAACTTTCGCAGCCGAATCGCTGTTGAAGCTTGGGCAGGCGCTGGGCGATCTGGGCCAGACGGCAGATGCCTGCGTGACGCTGGCCGAAGTTCCCGCACGGTTTCCCGGCACAATCCACGCGACCAATGCCGACCTGTCGCGTCAGGGTCTGGGCTGTCAGTGACCTCCGGGGCCGAGGCGCTGGCCCTGGCCGTTCGACGGATTTTCGGCGAAAATCCGCCCGCCCGGATCGGCGTTGCCGTCTCGGGAGGGGGGGATTCCATGGCGCTGCTGCTTGCGGCGGCAGCGGCCTTTCCTGACCGGGTTCTTGCCGCCGCTGTCGACCACGGTTTGCGGCCCGAAGCCCGGGCCGAGGCCGAAGGCGTGGCCGCCTTCTGTCAGGCGCGGGGCATTGCCCACAGCATCCTGACCTGGACCGGGCCGCAGCCCGGCGGCAACCTGATGGATCAGGCCCGCCACGCCCGCCTTGGCCTTCTGACACGCTGGGCGCAGGGGCACGGGGTGGCCGATGTTCTTTTGGGCCATACCGCCGACGATCAGGCCGAAACCTTCCTGATGAACCTCGCCCGCACCTCGGGTCTGGACGGGCTTTGCGGATTGCGCCCGGCCTTCGGGCAGGAGGGCGTGACCTTTCATCGCCCGTTCCTGCATCTCGGTCGGTCGGACCTGCGCGATTACCTTGTGGCGCAAGGGGTTGGCTGGGTCGAGGATCCCTCGAACCAGTCTGACAGGTTCACCCGTGCCCGGGTGCGCAAGATGCTTGCCGTGCTGGCGCCGCTGGGCCTGTCCGTGCAGGCATTGGCCCGCACCAGCCGCAATCTGGCCTCCGCACGCGAGGCCTTGCAAGTGCAGACGGCCGCAGCGGCGACGGACCATGTCCGCACCGTCACCGGAGGGCTGCAGGTTTCTGCGCAGGCTCTTGCGGCCTTGCCGGTTGAGGTGCGGCGGCGGCTGATGATTGCTGCGCTTGGCTGGATCGGCGGGGCCACTCATCCGCCGCGCGAGGCAAAGTTGCAGGGCCTTCTTTCCGCCTTGCAGGCGCGGCGCGACGCCACGCTGGGGGGGCTACGCTTTCGCTGGGGCCAAGAGACGCTGCTGGTTGTACGAGAGCCGCGCGCGGTGATGGGGCCGGTGCCCTTTGGCGCGCGGTGGGATCATCGCTGGCAGGTGACCGGGCCTGCGATGCCCGGCCTTGAAATTCGGGCGCTGGGGGCCGATGGCCTGCGTCTGTGCCCCGATTGGCGGGGGCAGGGGCCGCGCGATCCCTTGCTCGTTTCGCCCGCCGTCTGGCAGGGCGAGCGGCTGGTCTCGGCCCCTTTGGCCGGCCTCGTGCAGGGGTATGCCGCCAGCCTGTCGCAGCCCTTCGTCGATTTCATCTTATCGCATTGAACCTGTCGGACTTATCTCTATCTTAAGGAAGTCTGCCGATGATGCCCCCGTTGCAGGGGCCTCGGCCCCTAAACCGGAGTTTCTTCGTGGGTAATGCACGAAATATCGCCTTCTGGGTCGTCCTTTTTCTTCTGATTCTGGCGCTCTTCAATGCGTTTGGCGGCGGCCAGAGCACCACTGCCTCGCGGTCTGTGTCCTATTCCGAATTCGTTCAGCGCGTCGACAAGGGCGAGGTGGCCGCCGTTACCATCGATGGTGAGCGTGTGGTTGCCACTGATACGGCCGGAAACCGCTTTGCCACGGTGGCGCCCGAAGATCCCCGGTTGACCGAAAGGCTGATCGACAAGGGCGTCGAGGTTCGGGCCGAGCCGCAGGAATCCAGTGGGTTCATGAGCCTTCTATCCCTGTGGCTCCCGTTCATCGTGCTGATCGGCATCTGGATCTTCTTCATGAACCGCATGCAGGGCGGCGGGCGTGGCGGCGCGATGGGCTTTGGCAAGTCGCGTGCCAAGCTGCTTACCGAAAAGCATGGCCGCGTGACGTTCGATGACGTCGCCGGGATTGACGAGGCCAAGGAAGAGCTGGAAGAGATCGTCGAATTCCTGCGCAACCCGCAGAAATTCAGCCGGCTTGGCGGCAAGATTCCTAAAGGCGCGCTTTTGGTCGGCCCGCCCGGCACCGGTAAGACGCTGCTTGCCCGCGCCATCGCGGGTGAGGCCGGGGTGCCGTTCTTTACCATCTCTGGCTCGGACTTTGTGGAAATGTTCGTTGGCGTGGGCGCAAGCCGCGTCCGTGACATGTTCGAACAGGCCAAGAAAAATGCGCCCTGTATCGTTTTTATCGACGAGATCGATGCCGTGGGTCGTGCCCGGGGTGTCGGCATGGGCGGCGGCAATGACGAACGCGAACAGACGCTGAACCAGCTTCTGGTCGAAATGGATGGTTTCGAGGCCAATGATGGCGTGATCATCGTGGCCGCCACCAACCGGAAGGATGTGCTGGACCCGGCGTTGCTGCGCCCCGGCCGGTTTGACCGCCAGATCCATGTGCCCAACCCCGACATCAAGGGCCGCGAAAAGATCCTTTCGGTGCATGCCCGCAAGGTGCCCTCGGGGCCGGACGTTGATCTGCGCGTGATTGCCCGCGGCACGCCCGGATTTTCGGGCGCCGATCTGGCCAATCTGGTGAACGAGGCCGCGCTGATCGCCGCCCGCCTTGGCCGCCGCTTTGTCGCCATGGCCGATTTCGAGGCCGCCAAGGACAAGGTGATGATGGGGGCAGAACGCCGCTCGCTGGTCCTGACGCAAGAACAGAAGGAACACACCGCCTATCACGAGGCCGGGCATGCCATCGTCGGCCTTGCGCTGCCGAAATGCGATCCGGTCTACAAGGCGACCATCATCCCGCGAGGCGGCGCGCTGGGCATGGTGGTCTCGCTGCCCGAGATTGACCGGCTGAACTGGCACAAGGACGAGTGCAAGCAGAAGATCGCCATGACCATGGCGGGCAAGGCGGCCGAGATCATCAAATGGGGCGAAGAGGCCGTGTCGAATGGTCCGTCGGGTGACATCCAGCAGGCCAGCGCGCTGGCCCGCGCCATGGTGCTGCGCTGGGGCATGTCCGAGGCGGTCGGCAATATCGACTATGCCGAAGCGCATGAAGGCTATCAGGGCAAGACCGCCGGTCTGTCCGTGTCGGCCGAAACCAAGCAACTGATCGAGGGCGAGGTGAAGCGCCTGATCGATGAGGGCTATCAGACCGCCCATCGCATCCTGTCGGAACAGAATGAGCAGTTTGAACGTCTGGCAAAGGGGCTTTTGGAATACGAAACCCTGACCGGCGACGAGATCAGGCGCGTCATTGCCGGGGACAAGCCGACGCCGGATGCCGACGAGCCGCCGCCCCCGCCAAACCCGGGCGATGGGGTGGTGTCGATCCCCAAGACCCGCGCCCGCAAACCCAAGGCCGCGCCCGACCCCTCGCCGGAGCCGCTGGGTTGAGGCCAACGCAAAAAGACTGGAACCCCGGGGCCTATGCAAGGTTCCGGGGTTTGCGTTTGCGCCCTGCGCTGGATTTGCTGGCGCAGGTGGGCGATCTGCCGCCGGGCGATGTGATCGATCTTGGCTGCGGCGACGGCGCGGCGGCCGGGGCCTTGACCGCGCGCTTTGCTGACCGCCGGATTGTCGGCGTCGACAACTCGCCTGCGATGCTGGAACAGGCCTTGGGCTATGACGCCAAACATCAGGCCGACATTGCGTCCTGGGTGCCCGGTAGCCCGCCTGCGCTGATCTTTTCCAACGCGGCGCTGCACTGGCTGCCCGACCACGACCACCTGATGCCGCGTCTTGCCGGCTTTCTGGCGCCGGGGGGCGTTCTGGCGGTGCAGATGCCGCGACAGTTCCTGGCTCCGTCGCATCGGTTCTTGCGCGATATCGCGGCGGCCATGTTCACCGACCGTTTTGACTTTGCCCATTACCAGCCGCCGGTCTTTCCGGCGGTACAGTACCATCAGATGCTGGCGCCCCTGGGGCGGGTGACGGGGTGGGAAACCGACTATGTGCAGGCTTTGGGGCCGGTGTCCGAAGGCCATCCGGTTCGGGCCTTTACCGGGGCCACCGCGATGCGCCCGTTTCTTGACAAGCTGACCGAAGCCGAAGCGGCCCAGTTCACCGCCGCCTATGACACGGCGCTGGGCGCAGCCTATCCGCTTGACGCGCAGGGCGGGGCGCTGTTTCCCTTCCGCCGCTGCCTTTTTGTCCTGGAGATGCCATGAGCGCGTTGAAGCCCACTGCCTTTGTCGGCCGGATCGTCTGGCTGGGCCATGTGGCCAACCGCAAGGCCGCGCTGGAAAGTGCCAGCCTGCAAAGCCTGCGCGCCAGTTTCGCCGGACCCGAGGGCGAGGCCCATGGCGGGCTGACCCGGCCTTCGTGCAGCCGCGTGCTGGGGCAATATCCGCGCAACACCGAGATTCGGAACACCCGGCAATTCTCGGTCCTGTCCGCCGAGGAACTGGCGCTGATCGCCGCAGACATGGGGCTGCCCGCCCTTGACCCGGCGCTGGTCGGCGCAACCATGGTCATCGAAGGGATCCCTGATTTCAGCCACCTGCCGCCCTCGTCTCGTTTACAGGCGGCAAGCGGAGCGACGCTGGTGGTCGATATGAACAACCGCCCCTGCACCTTGCCGGCCAAGCCCATCGAGGCGCGGCATCCTGGCCTGGGCAAAAAGTTCAAGCCCGCCGCCCAGGGACGCCGGGGCATCACCGCCTGGGTCGAACGGGAAGGCACCTTCACCCTGGGCGAGACGATCCGGCTGCATGTGCCTGACCAGCGGGTCTGGGCGCATCTGGAGGATGCGCGGCGGGGCTAAAGAATGAAGTCGCCGCGCACCAGATCGGTGATCCCGCGCACCTGAATCGAAAAGTCAGCTGTCCGGTCACCATCCAGATCAGCAAGCACCAGCGTATGCTGGCTGCCGATCGACAGTCGCACTTCACCCGCCGTGCCGGTAAAGTCGGCCGTGCCGCGATAGATCAGGTCACCGACCCCAAGCGTCAGTTGCCCAAGATGGATCTTGTCCCCCTGCGCATGGCTGAAGTCCATGATCATGTCGCGCGTTTCGATCGAAGCCCCGCTGTCTGTTCGGGAAATAAAGCGGAAGTCATCTGCCCCCGCACCACCGAACAACTGGTCGCGCCCCGCGCCACTGTTCAACATGTCATCGCCCGCCCCGCCCCGCAGGTCATCATTGCCACCGCCGCCGAAGAACGAGTCACCGCCGCCGTTGCCATAAATCAAATCGCCGTCTGACCCGCCGTAAAGCACGTCGCGCAAGTCGCCGCCGCGCACCGTATCGGCCCCCGCCCCGCCGTCGATGTAATTGTGGTCGCCGTTGCCGTAGATGACATCACGACCTTCTCCGCCGAAAAGTTTGTCTCGGCCCTCACCTCCATACAGCAGGTCATCGCCCGTCTGTCCGAAGATGCTGTCAGAGCCGTTGCCGCCGTAGGCCGTGTCGTTGCCACCGCCCATGGTCAGGGAATCGGCCCCATCCATCCCGTCGAAGCGGTTGGCGTTATAGGCATTGCTTTCTGGCCGATCCGTGATCTTGTCGTTGAAATTGCTGCCGATCACATGGTTGACCCCATTGATCCGGTCGCCCTCGGCATCGCCGCCGAAACTGGTGCTCGTGGCGCCCGCAATCAAGCGGACATCAACACGTGCGGCCGATGTCAGATAAGACACCCAATCGCTGCCGTCCGCCCCGCCCGAGATGGAATCGGCGCCTTCGCCGCCGATCAGCGTATCCGCACCTTCGCCACCCGACATGGTATCGGCGCCCGCATCACCATATAGCAGGTCAGCGCCCTGACCGCCGCCCACGGTGTCCCCGCCCGAGCCGCCATAAAGTGTGTCATTTCCGTAGCCGCCCGACAGGGTGTCGGACAGGCCGGCTCCGGTTGCAGCGTTGTCACCGTAAAGGATGTTCGCGGCGCTGTTGCCCTGAATGAAATCCGCGCCGTTGCTGCCGCGGGCGTTCTCGATCAACCCGTTTACGATCAGACGATGGCCCGTGTTGGAGGGGTAGAAGTAAAACCCTTCTCCGCTGGTGGCCGTGCCGTCCGAGGCCGCACCCGTATAGGTCCAGTTCAGGTTGATGTCGGTGGCTACCGCATAGCTGCCTTGAAAAATGATCCAGTCCAACCCACTGCCATCGTCGGTGATGGTCACGGTTTCGATGCCTGTCGCCAACTGATCCACGATATAGATGTCGTCTGCCATTCGTCTCTCCTGCATTCCCGGTTGGCTGGGCACCATTTACTTCGGCCCGAGCATAGCATGAGGGCGCGGCAGCCGAATCACCAAAATTGGGTATATGTCGCCAAATCCCGGTATTTCTGGCATCGGGGCCGGTCGCCTTGTCTGTTCAACTCCACCTTCGGCAAGAAATCCGGCGCAGATGTGTGTCCATTGCGAATTCCACAGATAAGTTCCGCGAATTTCGCATCGGAAACCCGGTCTGGCGAAAATCGCGTGGGACAGGTCGGAAAAACACCAACCCGCACGGTTCCGGACGGGTATCACGTCGTAAATGGGATAGTTCGCCCCCCAGGGAGATAGAAATGGCCTTCAAGACCGACATCGAGATTGCGCGCGAAGCGAAGAAGAAGAACATCATGGAGATCGGGGCCAAGCTTGGCATCCCGTCGGAAAGCCTGCTGCCCTATGGTCACGACAAGGCCAAGGTGAGCCAAGAGTTCATCAAGTCGCTGGCCGGCAAACCCGATGGCAAGCTGATCCTCGTGACCGCGATCAACCCGACCCCGGCGGGCGAAGGCAAGACCACCACCACCGTGGGTCTGGGCGACGGCCTGAACCGCATCGGCAAGAAGGCCGTGATCTGCATCCGCGAAGCCTCGCTTGGCCCGAACTTCGGGATGAAGGGCGGCGCTGCTGGCGGCGGTATGGCGCAAGTCGTGCCGATGGAAGAGATGAAC